>CAZUTN010000137.1:1273-3462 GCA_964623365.1 uncultured Candidatus Bathyarchaeia archaeon | reverse complement strand
TCATGCGTAGAAGTTATATTCGCGAGAAAGACTCACCATACCTGAGGTTCGGTAAGCCATGCCGAGTGCGAAGCTCTTAGACATGTTGAACCAAGCGATTGCCAGAGAGCTTCAGGTTTCTATTCAATACATGTGGCAACATGTTCAATGGAAGGGCGTGGAGGGCTTCGCGGTCAGCGAGGAGTTCAAGAAGATCGCCATTGCGGAGATGAAACACGCCGAGAAGATCGCTGAACGGCTCTGGTATCTGGGAGGTACGCCGACGACCAATCCAAGTCCGATTGTCGTCGGTGAGAAACTCGAAGAGATGATCAAGTCTGACGTGAAGGCTGAGCTGGAGGCAATCACCATGTACAAGGAGATCATGGACATAGCACTGAAGGAAGGCGACGCCGCCACGCGAGAGATCTTCGAAGAGATAGAAGAGGAAGAAGAAGAACACCACGACTTCTTCACAAGCCTGCTTGAGAAGTAAACCTGGACTTCTGGCATCCTCATCTTTTTTCCTCCAGAATGTTGGGCTCCCGCTCGCTGAGTAGAGTCGACACAAGTGCTCAGGCGGACCAGCGCAGGATCCGACCACTGCGGGCTGCGCTCGTGCCGGGAAAACCCGATTGTAGAACCCATCAGTTCGTGCTGCTTGGAATGTGAGCCTAGTCCCATGAAGAAGGAATGGTGTCAGGTAAAGCTAGGGTGCGGGTAGCTCTACCTGCGGCTTTCGCAGACTAAGCAGTACCATCGCTTGTAGTTTGAAGCGTAGTAGAGTTCTCGTCCGCAGGTCGGGCAAAGTGGAACGCGAGGCACGGCTCCTCCGACGTGCTGATACTGTGACATACCGGGCAGTGTTGGCATTGCTGAGGCGCCTGCAGGGTTTGCGGGGATTGCGACTCCACCCGCTCCTATCGCTGGCGCGGCCATTACTGGTATCGCAGGAACGGCTGCTCCGCTCGGTACTTGAGGCATTGCCTCTATGGGAGCCGCGTCTGAAAGAACCGCCATAGGCCCGTATCTTGCGATGACCTCACCCATCTTTCCGTAGCCCATTAGAAAGAATAACGCCGGAAAGATCAGGAGAGCCACGCTTGCGAAGTACGTGTAGCCGAGAAACGCAGCGAACGAAGCCAGCGAAAGGAGGATCATGATGACGCCGTAGAATAGCGAGGCGGCCCTGGCACCCTCGTAGTTACCTGTGCTAGTCCTTCGAACCGTAGTTGCGTAGATGACGCCAATCACTATGAGAAAGAAAGCCAGTGCTCCTGCCCCCATCGCGAGGGTCGTGGTCGGGGGGAATCCGAACGCGAAGTACATCGTCCAACTATCAATAATCACGCTTCCAGTGGCCAACATCGCCACAATTACAGCTGGCGCGTATCCAAAGAATCCCATGATCCCTACTACTAGCGCATCTATGGCCAGTCCAAGCCAAGGTGTCCCCATCAGGAGCAGCAGTACCCATCCGATCATGAGGAAGTCGTGACTGGCAACAACCTCAGGCGGTTTGATCACTACGGGCCTGTCGAACAGAGATGCCAAAGTACATCGACAGTCAACTCACGTGTCAGTCATCATCAGATAATGGTTATGTGAGCCCCAGCACGCCGAGACCAATGCCGATGAGGGCGACAGAACGCTCAAGGCGAGGTTAATCCTACATCGTCGGATGAAAAAGAGCCAAAGAAAAGCAGTCGAATTGATAGGTGAACGCCTAATTTGCAGGCACAGACTCGGAAAAGACGCCGTGGTTCAGCGTCATCGTCATGACACGCCCCTTATAACGGAGCGCCGAAGGAAAAATCAGGACAGATTGAGCGACTTCTTGGCGTTCGTTGCGTGATGAATGAGCAGACTTGCTTGCGTGGCCGCATCATGCGACTTGGCCGGCTGTACCAGCGCGTGAAGAACCTCAGAGAACGAACTTCTTCGTTGAAAACATTTAACTTCTGGGGCAAGGAGTTCTGGCCCGGAGACGTGCGGAGATCTCAGAACAGCGGGGTGGGGTAGCCAGGTTTAACCCGCAGGGCTCATATGAGCCCACTGGGAGACCCTGAGATCGGTGGTTCGAAAGGCTCGCGAGAAGTCCGAACGTCCACCCCCCGCACAGGACCGCGCAAAGCGGTTCTGGGGGAGTACCATTCGTCCGCGATGTCTCCGCCAAACCCTATTCTCTTTAGGGATCGCTCTGCCGGACT
>CAZUTN010000137.1:0-1173 GCA_964623365.1 uncultured Candidatus Bathyarchaeia archaeon | reverse complement strand
AGGCATATCCCGTCAGCGTGAGATATTGCGGAGACAGGAACGCCCTTTCCGTTGTAGTACCATGACTGGTAGCCTATGCCCCACTCAGTGCAACCCCACACTCTCTCATCCTCAACGGTTACGCCCGTAAGCTTGGCGCCTGGGTTGAACCCGTAGCAGACGTGGGCGAGGTTGTACATGTTCGGGTCCTTCAGCTTTGCGAGCCACTTCTCGAAGATCTTCGCTTCTGTACCGCCTGTGACCCCAGCGATCTTTCCATTCTTGATCTCCAGCACAACGGGCTGCCTCAAAGTTCCGAAGTAGGCTTCCCCTCCGCCCGCAAGAGCTCCGTCGAAGACGATCTTGCCGTTGATGGTCTCTTCCACTGGAGCCCAGATTATCTGTCCTCCCATGAAGTGCGCGTGGGCGCCGCATACGTTCGGGACAGAGCAATCCATCGTCTCAGCGACGACAGGCCGGCCATCCATTCTGAATGAGATGTCGTTTCCGGCTGGGTTGGTGATGCGAATCGTCTTGGCCTTTCGGGTCATCTCAGCAACCTTGGTGAGAAACGGCCCGGCCAAATCCCAGTCGACTTTTCCGATACACCTGACAAGCCTATCGACGTCTATGCCGCCGAGGCAGAGGTACCTGACTTTCTTGGACTTGATCGCTTCCTCCCAAGGAGTGGAATAGAGCAGCCACTGGTTGTTGAACTCGATCCACGCGTCTGCCTTGGGAATCGCAGCCTTCACCGACTCTGGAAGATACGGGTCGGTGGCCTTACCGAAACCAGGAGGTGTCGTGTGCCATATCACCGCGACTTTGGCATCCAACGCCTGGGCAGCCCGAGCCACAGCAGCTGCTGACCGAAAGTCAGTCTCCGTGTCTATTGTGACAAGAAAGCTCTCGCCCTGTTTGACCTTCAGGCTACCTCTGACGAGAAAATCGGCAGCTTTTGCAAGTTCCAGTTCAAGATACTCCGGCAATCCAAAAACCGATTTGATGTGCGAGTCACCAAATATAGAACTTGCGGCCTGTTCCTTCTCTGCATCGCAATCACGCATTCCCCAAACGCGCGTCCTGTTTGCGATACCACCGTCCCCAGCGTGCGCAAACTCGACACCGCATAGCCTGCATTCATCGGGAACCTCGCTGAACCGGGCGGCTGAAACCTTGACCTTCAGGGTTGTG
>CAZUTN010000136.1:0-3507 GCA_964623365.1 uncultured Candidatus Bathyarchaeia archaeon | reverse complement strand
GCGGGATAGGTTTAGGACTGGCGATCGCCAAACGCATAGTGGAAGCACATGGAGGCTCAATAACCGCAGAAAGCCAAGCTGGAAAAGGCGCCACATTCACCGTCACTTTGCCGGCCGAGCTAGCGTTGAAGAGGAAAACGCATGACTGAACGCGCTTACTTCTCCATGGCGCGCGAGTGAGTGTCATGGCTGGGGGAGGACATAGAACGGCTCTTAGGCTGATTCCGGTTTGAAGTGTTGCTGGTTCTCAGCTCGGTTTCAGGTTGATTTCTGCGCTCATCCTGCTGAAGATCGCTGCCACTGCTCATGCGCGCTGGGCTATCCCTTGAGAACTAGGCGCCACGCGCGACAGAAGGGTTAGTTACCATCGTGGGGTCTTCCCAAGGAACCCACCGCCCCATTCTAGAGCATCAGATCGTCTAGACTTGACGAAAAGATGTGGATAGCCTAGTCCTCCTGTTGGTCAAGTACAGGCCGGTCATTATTAGCCCTACGCCGACAAGGGATCTTGGTTGCACAGACTCTGCAAGAACCAGCCACCCAATGATTACCGCAATCATTGGAATTAGAAAGCTGGATGTCGAGAGTACAGTGACGTCTTCCTCTCTTGCAAGATGGAGCCACAACCACACAGCTATTCCGCTCGCAACGATCGAGAGGTACAGAATGATAATCAAGTACGGCCGCGTCAAAGGAAAAGAGAACCCCTCTACGACTAGAACCAACGGGGTTACGAAAACGGCGCTCAGAGCCTGTTGAATGACGGTTGTCAAGGCAGCATCGACATGGCTAAGACTCCTCTTGTAATAGACAAGCGCGACAGCCCACAGGAATGCTCCGAGTATCAACATTACATCTCCGGTGCTTGCTGTCATTTGGATGGAACTTGCTCTTCCAACCGAAAGAACGATGACGCCGCTGAAGCCTACAACCGCTCCTAGGAGCCTCTCGCGTTTCGCCTCGCTTCTCAAGAACAGAACGGAGAGGCAGAAGACGAATATCGGGTGGGTGTATGTCAGGACCGCGCTTATCCCCGATGCCTCGTAGACCACTCCAGAGTACATCGGCACGATCGCCGAAGCGTTCACTGCACCCAGCATCAATAGCCTCACGACGGTTCCTCTGTCCTTAGGAATCTTCCCTCTAGCATAGATCAGAAGCGGGGACAAGGCAAGCGCCGACAACGCAAACCTATGCAATGCGAAGTTCAATGGATCAATGTAGCTGAGCGCCACTTTCATGATGGACCAACCCGAGCCCCAGATGAAGACCACGAGTACGAACAGGATCCAGTTCCTAGGTCGCTTCAAACAGTATTCGCTTCCCTCATGAACCGCACGTCTCACGCAACCGTTGACTCATGGCAATCGTCTCAGTCAGTCGTTCCTGTTCTAACGTATCAGACAAACGGCGTCGATCAGAAGCAGTCTCGAAAGTGAGAACCAGTCCTCAATGACTTCTACGGATGACTTGCCATAGTACTTCTCATAGAGCCAGACTTTGGCCGTCCATGTCTCTTCCTCGCGATCTTTGAGGTATCTTGCTTTTCCTGTGAACCTCTTTCCGCCGATCTCAAACGCGACTTCTTCGTTCTTCTTGATGTTCTTCATCCAATCAGTCTCTTCGCCTTCGTGGCTGAGGTACACCTTGCCGTCATTCACCGCGAACCAGAGCTCCACCATGTGGGGCTTTCCTGTCTTTCGTCCCGTGGTTGTGAGGTGGATGAATTTCTCGGACGCGGAACTCGCCAATTCATTTAGATCAGCCATCGGGTTGACTCCATGGTGAGCTTCTCAACCGAGACCGGCTCTCAGGGAGGAGGTATTCAAGACTATGCGTTGTGTCTGCGTGCAGGTGTCCTGGGACTTAACTGCCCTTGTCTGTGAACGAAATCTAGGGCTATATCGCGAGCAGACTCCTACTCCTTTAGCTGCACCCATAGGTCGAAAATCCATTCGTTCGGCGGCTTCTTCTCATACCAATTTGTGTGTTCCTCGAAACCATTGTACCAGCCATGTTCACCCTTTTGCCAACCAATGTGGTCATGTTTGGCGTTTTTTATCCAGTTCCATAGATGTTCCCAGGCTTTTCTGATGTTGTTCAGATTCTCGAATCTGTAAACTGCATATGGTCCGCCCGGTATCTGCCTTATGTCGATCTCTCCTTCTGGTTCCGTGTTCGGACCGACAGTCAGGAAGAACTCGTAGCCGTGTGGTTCGGGATTGTCAGTTGGGAATGTGTTCCTACCGAATACACGAGTTCCCACATCTCTTTCAAGCAACCCCTTGGGCTTAGCCCAAGCCTCCATCTTCCTCCACGCATCCTCCTCGGGAGTCTCACTCAAGACATGAATATGAGCTGCACGCATCGTCTCAAGTCTCTCTAGTCTTGCTTCCATATCTCTCACAATCACCGTATGACTTCCAGATCTGTTCAATCAAGCTCATGTTTCTTTTCTTGAAGGGTCTTTCCCTATCCTCTATTGATCCGAAATTGGAGGGCGGCTCCGTACAGTTCCTGATACATGGAACCGAACAGGTCTAGGTAGTCTTTTGCTTTCGTCGCTGTTTCGTAGGCGACGAGATTGGATTCCCTAGACAGTCTGAGGTACCCCCTGTTGAGCAGGAAGTCTAGGTAGCCCTGGCAAGTCTTCGAGTTCAGGTCGCAACGTTGAACTATCTGCGTGAAAAGCCGAGGTTTCTTGCAGTACACAAGAATCTCCCAGTAGATCTCGTATACAGTCCTTCTTTCTTTCACCGGCGAGACCTCAGGGCCCCTCTAGGAGTCTTTTGAGTTCCTCTTCCGCTCTGGATGCTCCAATGAGCCGAGGATCCCAAGCATCCTGATATCTCCCGAAACTGTGCGAGATGTATACGCCTGCCAGACCGGTCGGGACCGTCGCGGTCAAGTTCAAGGCGGCGTGCGTGATGTTGACTGGTGAGACCAAGAGCGTCTGGACGAGTCCGAGGAACCCGAGCCCGATGAACAGCAACCCCGATGCTTTGCCCAGCGCTCGAAAGGCTCTGATGGAACTGCGATGCTCACGGTACCTTGAGAGGAGTTCAACGATTAGACCTACCACACGTTCACTACGCGCCTCTGCATCCTGCGCAGTCATCATCTCGCCACGAGCCTTCTCAAGATCCTCGACAGCATCAAACATCTCTGCACAGTGGATTAACCACCTCGCGACAAGAACTAGAATCACCGTAGCCAAGACCACTGTCGCCACAGACTGAAACGTGAGAAACGAATTCAGAGCTGACAGATCCATGCTGAACACAGGCGAGATTGTCACTAGGATTGCACTGACAGATATCCCCAAGGCAACCGCCCCGTAGATCAGGTTAATCAATACCACAGCTTGCAGATACCTGACCTCTCTGGAGACCCTTCTTGCAGTTCCTTCAAGATCGACGCGACTCACGATACATCACCATGCGGCAACAAGAGCACGAATATCGATAGGGCTTGCGAAACCATGTTACATACGAAGCTTGATGGCTT
>CAZUTN010000135.1:0-3524 GCA_964623365.1 uncultured Candidatus Bathyarchaeia archaeon | reverse complement strand
CCCAACCAAGGTATGTGAGCGCTCGAGCCGCGGCAGGATTACTCAAGAACCAGCAAGGTAACCAGTCCACTACCAGCAGGACGCCGGCGACGTAGAACAGGTAGCTACGTTTCTCAGCTCGTGATCCTGTCTGACCCCGCAGGCCGGTCTTGTCAGACCGCGCCTGGACGACTGGAAGACGTCCGCGGACAGACCGACACAAGTTCTCGTGAACCTTTATGCAGATGCATGACGCAGTGGAGGAGTCTCATTCCAGGGACACCATCTCTTCACGCATGTCCAGCAAAATCCTCGGCAGTGTTCCACTTCATCTCGCATAAGCTGCCAGAGGTCTACCCTTCCTTCCCTAGCCATGACTTCCCATTCCTCTAGCTTCCTCTTCACGGCTCATCGCTGTAGTATTGAATACACATTCAAATTAATCCTTTCCATCACAGCGGACCGGCTAGGACATGGAACCCACTTCCGCGTGTTTCAAAGCATAACCGAGAGTAAGTGGTACGTGAGACCGCCAACAAGCACCGCAAGAATCGAGTCCAGCACTGCGACTGCAATGGCTCTCTTGGTCCCGAATTCCCGGGCGAGAGCAGCGATCGTTGCTATGCATGGAATGTAGATCATTGTCACGACTGAAAAGACGAGCATTTGGACTGGCGTCAGGACACTACTGAAGTCGAAGCTGCCTGCCAGATCTGCAAGCAAGACAAGAGTGAGTTCTTTCCTGAGGATTCCGAAGACCAGAGGTATTCCTGCAATTGGTGGGAGGCCAAGCCAAGAAGTCGTCAATGGACTCATAAAATCAGCAATTGTGGAAGTCAAACCAGTCACGGATAGAAACTGCAGGACAACGCTGCCGCCTACGATGAAAGGAAAGGCCACGTAGACAAAATCCTTCGTTCTCGCCCAAGTCTTCTTCAGAACCGACTTCACTGCTGGCATCCTATATGGTGGCATCTCCATTATCAGTCCGACCGGCTCACCAGGCAGGATCTTGAAGGCAACTCTTCCGAGCAGGAGTACCAGACAAAGATCGAACAGGTACAGCGCCAACGCAGCCGCCATGCCAACGTATCGTCCGACTAGGCCTAGGATTATGACCGTTCTCGCCGCGCATGGAATCAGCGTCACTACGAAACCAGCGAGAAAGCGTTCGCGGTCGGTCTCCATGATTCGGCAGCCGACGCAGGCGGGCACATTGCAGCCGAATCCGAGAAGCAGCGGGATGAAGGCCTTGCCGTGTAGGCCGATCTTGTGCATCAGGTTATCCATTAAGAAGGCTGCCCTCGGCAGGTATCCGCTGTCCTCCAGAATTCCCAAGAGAATGTAGAAGGGGATAATGTACGGAAGGACTATAGTCACCGCAGCACCTATCCCCCACACGACTCCCCCAGAGATTAGCTCCACCACCACGGAAGGCAATGCTCTCGAGAGAAGTGTCTGCGTAACTGGAACTAAGATGAGGTCGAATAGACCTTCAAGGACGCCGATCATCGCGTTTCCGGCAACGAACACAATCGAAAACACGCTCGCAACTACTCCAGCAAGAACGGGGTAGCCGAGGAACTTGTGCGCGGTTACTGCGTCCAGCCTTTGACTCATGTCGACTCGGGGAGGTGAAATGATCCTCACAGAGGTTCTCGCTATTCGGCTCGCAAGCGAATACCTCTCGGACGCCATGACGACGGACGAGGGTTCGCCATGTACTTGCTCAATCTGCTCAGCTATCTCAGTAGCCTGAGAGATGATCGCGTCTCCCTTGTCGAGTTCTACCTTCTTGAAGACATCCTCGTCCCGCTCAAGAAGCTTAGTTGCGATCCACCGCGGGGGATACTGCGAAGAGAGTTGCGACAGGCCGGTTTTGATCGCAACCTCCAGCTTTTCGATGCTGCCCTCTATTTCTTGACCGTATTTGATGTCCGTCAACCTCGTTGCTTTCTCCGCAACCTCAACTACCTTTGAGAGAAGCTCCTGCATTCCAATGCCCGTTGTCGCGACCGTTGGCACCACTGCCACGCCAAGCATCCCGGACAGCTTTTGGGCGTCGACGGTGATTCCCTTCTTGGCGGCGAAGTCGACCTGGTTCAGCGCTATGACCAGAGGCGGGTTCAGTTCCAAGAGCTGAATCGTTAGGTAGAGGTTACGTTCCAAAGCTGAAGCATCAACCACGTTGACGACCACATCGGATCGCTCGACGGCGATGTAGTCACGTGAGACCACTTCCTCCATCGAGTACGCTGACAGGGAATAAGTTCCAGGTAGGTCGATGATTCGCATAGTGTAGCCTTTGAAGTGGAGCGTCCCCTCTGCGCGTTCAACCGTTTTTCCTGGCCAGTTTCCGATTGTCTGGTTGAGTCCGGTGAGTTGGTTGAATATGGCTGATTTGCCTACGTTCGCGTTTCCGGCAAGACACACTATCAGTTCTCGCTTCACTTGCATCGCTCATGTCTCACGCACTGGTTGATGATTCGCCATCTCGCAATCGTTTGACGAGTATCCTCCTAGCGATTCCTCGGCCAAGCGCAAGGGAGACCCCGCGAACCGAGAGCTCGACCGGACCACGCAATGGGGCACTCCTGACGACCCTCACTTCGGTTCCGGGCGTCAGTCCCATCTCGGCGAGTCTACGAACCATTCCATGGCCACCAACGGCAAGGACAACTGTGCATTTCTCGCCTTGAGGAAGATCGGCAAGCGAGACCGTGTCCTCTATGCGACCTTGAAGGTTCTGCATGCTCCTGTAGAAGCCGTGAATCGATTCATCATCGAATCCGTGTTGGTGCCAGTGTCCGTGCCAATCTGCGACTGGTCCCTCAAAAAAGCCTCTTATGCGATCCGTCAACGATCCCCCGTGAATGTGGGTTCGATGCACGTACTCTTCCCGGTGTTTCCTGACGAGGGCTTCCCCCTCCTCTGTGAGCCTCACACCGTTCTGTGTTCTCAGCACAAGCCCACGCTGGAGGGCCGCGTCGATCAGTTGTCGAGTATGGTCAAGTGTTCGACGCAACCGGCTAGCTATCTCGACAACCTGAGCTGTTCTTCTTTCCCCAGTGAGAATCCCAACGACCTCGACTAGCTCAAGAATATCAGACTCTTCAGGCATCGGTCTTCACTTGGCTTCGCTTCTTGACGACCACGAGAGAGGCTGCCCTTTTGCTGACTGTGACTCGGGAGTCTCCGAGCGTCAGCTTGACGGCTCCGTCGAAAGGTACGCGGCCTTCGACCGCAAAGTCAGCACCTGGAATCAGGCCCATGGACTCTAGGTATCCTAGGGCGCCCTCTTCTTCCTCATCCAGGACTCTGATCATGATCCCAGTATCATGAGCAGAGAGTTCAGTTAGTCGCATTGACTGCTGTCTAGCAATCATGCCGGACTTGGTCGGTATCGCATTACCGTGTGGACACGTCTTAGGATGCCCGACAACAGCTTCTATTGCATCAGCAACGTCATCGTCGATGCAATGCTCAAGCTTGCATGCGGCATAGTGAGATCTGCTCCAGCCGACACGCAGGATGTCTGTCAGAAG
>CAZUTN010000134.1:1899-3540 GCA_964623365.1 uncultured Candidatus Bathyarchaeia archaeon | reverse complement strand
GAGTCGCGTGAATCTATCAGGACGCCGTCGCAATCGAATAGCACTGTGTCAGTGAACCTGATGGCGTCCACGCTTGAGACACGCAACAACGCAGGGTTGCCGTTCAGCGTCAGGCGCTTGTAGCCGTCAAAGCCTTTCGTCGTGCATCGCCTCTTCAAGCGCGCCCAGAAACTTCTCGTTCATGGGCCTCGTGCCAACGGTCGCTCGCAGGCATCCCCTGAAGCCAAGCACGTCGCCAAAGTCCCTGACTGAGACTCCGAGTGATCGTACCTTGGCAGAGATCTTGGAAGAGTCCCGGCCCGTGCAGACGAGAACGAAATTCGTCTCCGAATCGAAGACTCTCAGTCCCTCCAGTCGTCTGAGGCGCTCTATTAGCCAGCTCCTCTCTTGCTTCATCTTGGAGACGCTGTCTTGCATGGCCTTGAGGTTTCGTAGGCACTCTATCCCAAGCCTCGCCGTGAACCTGCTGATGGGATAGGGTAGCTGGGCCTTCTCCGCGAAGATCTTGCTCAGTTGCGGGTTTGCGATCATGTAACCAAGCCTCGCCCCTGCTATCCCGAAGGCCTTCGAAAAAGTTCTGATCACCGCCAAGTTGGGGTACCGCCGGACGAGCGAAACACAGGAACGCTCGACAAACTCCGCATACGCTTCATCTAGGACTACCAAGCCTCGATATCTGCGGAGCACCTGCACCATACTGGCTTCAGAGAACTGATTGGCCGTGGGGTTGTTGGGCGAGCACAGGAATATGATCGACGCGCGCGACTCGTCGGCCACGGAGAGAAGACGCGGGACGTCAAGTGCGAAGTCCCTCTGCAGAGGAACCTGAATGAGCTTGCCTCCAACCAGTTCCACGCGGAGTCGATACATCGCAAAAGTCGGCGAGATGGAAATCGCGGATCCTTCCCTGAGCAGGATGGTCGCCGCTAGATCGATCAGCTGATCCGCGCCGTTCGCAAGCACTACGCATTCGGGCTCAACTTGAAGCCATGCTCCGAGCCTCTCTCTTAGCTCAATCATCTCCTCGCGTGGGTAGATTCTGAGGTCGCAGCGAGCAGCCTCTTCAGCCATTTTCCGGATGAGGTCAGCGTCAGCAAAGTAGTTCTCGTTGCTGTCGAGGCTGATCACGCGTTCGTCGTCTGCCAAGCCGGCTCGAACCATGGCGTAGCCCTCCAAGGCCCGAAGCCTCGCGAGAATCTCGTCGAGCGCACTGTCTTTCGGGTTCATTTTCTCAGCCGCTCCACTATTGCGAGGGCGTGGTTCTCTAGGCCTTCGGCTCTCGCTAGAAGTATTGCGGGCTGTGCAATGTTGCGCAGGCCGTTTCGAGTGCAGCTGACGACCTCTGCGCGACGCATGAAGTCCCACACGGAGAGGCCTGAGTATGATCGTGCGAGCCCTCCGGTGGGAAGTACGTGGTTGCTTCCAGCCGAGTAGTCGCTGGCGGCGCTTGTTGAGTAGTCTCCCACAAGCAGCAACCCACAGGTCTTGATGTCCTTCTCAATCTTCGAGGCGGATCCCATGAGCTGAACATGCTCAGGCGCGAACGCGTTCGCGAACTTCGCCGCATCCTCCAGGCTCTTGGTTATGCAGACGAAGAAGCTCCGCTCCAACGCTTTCCTCGCTGTCTCACGCTCCGATCCT
>CAZUTN010000134.1:0-1799 GCA_964623365.1 uncultured Candidatus Bathyarchaeia archaeon | reverse complement strand
CCAACGATCTTGTCCACCGGTTCGATCAGCCGGGTTCCGTACGCCATCGCGGCGATGGCTTGGGCGCCGCCGACCTTGTAGACCTCGTCGACCTCACAGAGTGAGGCGGCAGCAGCTACGAGAGGGTTGATCGCTCCATTGGGAAGCGGCGGAGAACACACCACGGTTCGGGCGACGCCCGCCGTTTTCGCCAAGACTGCGCTCATCAAGAGCGAGCTTGGGTACGCCACGCGGCCGCCTGGAACATAGCATCCGACGCTGTCGTATGGTACGAAGATCCTGCTGATTCGGACACCTCTTCGAGAGGAGGTGGATGGCCTGAGCATCTTCAGGTCTTGCAGCGCTTGAGCGTGCAGTTGTTCAGCGACGAACCTCAGCGCTTCGATCTCCTCGCGAGGTACCTTTGCAGATGCGAGGCGTATCTCCCGTCTTGATGCTGCAAGTCTGCGCGTACGCGTTCCGTCGAGTCGCCGAGCCCATCTTCGAAGCGCGGAATCCCCGTGCCCCCTCACATCGAGCACGATCTTCTCTGCGGCGCGCCTGACGGAAGAGTCAAGAGCGGCTTCTTCTCGCAGGTCTCTTGCGATCTCACGCACCGTTCGGGATGTGAGACGAACGATCCTAGTCTTGAGGTGGCGGCTCATTGTTCTCCTCTCGGCCGATCTGCTCAAGCGGCAGGATCTGCTGCGGCTCGTGCACTACAAGGCCCTGCGCGAGTTTACGTAGAGTCGGCAGGAGTCTGAAGAGTTCTGATTTGTCAATGACCGTGTTGATCGAGAACCAGTCGGGGTCAGAGAGCGGGCTGATCGTAGGACGCTTGAGCGCTGGAAGCCGGGAGAGAAGTTCATCCAAGTTCTCTTTCCGGACATTCACGAATATGTGTAGCTTGCCTTCCGCTTCTACGACTCCCTTCAGCAGGGTGAGGATGTCGTAGATCTTCTCCCGCTTGCCAGCGTCTTTGAGCGATTCTCTGTTCGCGATCAACACTGCTGTGGATTGGAGGATTGTTTCAAGAACTCTGAGCTTGTTCGCCTGCAAGGTGGTGCCGGTTTCAACGACATCTAAGATGGCGTCTGCTTCTTCCGGCGGTTTCGCTTCCGTCGCCCCGAAGGAAAGATAGATCCTAGCAGCGGAGTTGTCGCCCTTGTTCCACCACGGCGTTATGACCAAGGGGGGCTTGGTTCCAAACCTTTCACGATAAGATGCTAGAGAGCTTACGTATCTTGCTGCAAGGTTGAGGTACTCTGTTGAGAGGCGGACGGGTTTGCCTTTGCTCCACAGTTCTTCAACGTACTCGTCAGCGGAACTCGCTGGTGCCGATTCAGGAACCGCGAAGACCAGCTTCACTCCGCCGTATCTGAGGTCGAAGAGTATCTCAACGTCAACGTTTGTTTCCTTGATCCAGTCTCGTCCAGTGATTCCAACATCGTAAGCGCCTTCGTTCACGGCAATCGGTATCTCTTGGGGGCGAAGAAGCTTCACCTCCACCTCTTGGTCGCTGAGTACTGGCCGGTAGGTGCGGTCTTTACCGTAGATTCTGTACCATGCCTTCTCCAGAAGGTTGAAGGTGTCTCTCTCAAGGGATCCCTTTGGAATTGCCAGCTTAACTCTAGTTGTCAAGAGAGAATCCTCCTTGAGAACGCCGTAACGCCTGAAGGAGAGAGCACCCAGTGGCGCCTCGCTCCGAATACGGCTGCGCCAAAAAGTCCCGGTTTGATCAGCGAGAGGCGTGGCATTCTACGCGTGAACGCAATCGCCTGATGTGAACTACATCCCTCACTTAAGCCACGACCAGCACC
>CAZUTN010000133.1:0-3545 GCA_964623365.1 uncultured Candidatus Bathyarchaeia archaeon | reverse complement strand
CAGTTCAGGGCCTCGTATTCCGTTCAACACGACTCTCTTGAAGTACCTGAACGAAACGAAACTAACAAGACGCCTTATGCAGCCCATCGCTCGACTGTGGCTCTATGCTCTCGCACACAGGATTCGAGCTGATGTCTACCACTGCAACGACCTTGACACACTCGACATCGGTGCTGTGATGAAGCTGCTCTCCGGGGCTAAGCTGGTCTATGACAGCCACGAGTTGTATGTCGACGAGATCTCGGGACCGTTGAGGGCAATACGCATGGCGGGTGAGAAACTCTGCGTGAAGCTCGCCGACGTTATCATGACCGTGAATCCGTTCGTTGCAGGAGAGCTGCAGGGGAGATACCGCCTCAAGAAGGCGGTTCAGGTTGTGCTCAACTGTCCAGAAAGTCCATCTCGGCCCTTGTCGAGACGCCCAGCGCGAAAGGAGTCTGACACTGTGACGGTGTTGTATCACGGCGGCTTCTACCCCAACCGTGGTCTGGAGAACCTGGTGATGGCAAGCAAACACTTCGAGAAAGGAGTAAGGCTGTTGATGCGGGGACACGGAGTACTTGAGAGAAAGCTGAGAGAGCTAGCCTCAGGAGCCTCGAACGTCGTGTTCGAGAAGAGCGTGCCAATGGAACACGTTGTCGAGGCCGCCTCCGAGGCCGACATCGGAGTCATACCGTATCTGCCTGTCAATCGCAGCCATCTTTACGCATCTCCGAACAAACTGTTTGAGTACATACAGGCTGGCCTCGCTCTCGCAACGAGTGATCTTCCGTTTCTCCGCCAAGTTGTTCTTGGGAATGGTATAGGCGAGGTGTTTGATCCCCGGGACCCGTATGACATTGCCAAGAAGATTAATCTGGTATCGCAGAGAGATAATCTGTCCCGATTCAAGAGCAACGTTCGCAGGATCGCTGAACAGTACGCTTGGGAGAATGAGAAGCAGCGACTGTACGCTTCATACGCGGAGCTCGAGACATCTACCTAGCCGCAGGCTAGCTCTGGTAGGAGCGTCGCGGCATCCGGTGAGACTCTGTCCTATCGCGGTTGAGATACGAGGCTATCGTAGATCGTCAACAACTGTCTGACAACGTCTTCCGGCTTGTGATGTGCGTTCAGGTAGGCGTTCTGTTTCTGCCAGAGCTCCAGATCCGCATCTCTTACGGCGCTCGCAATTTGCTCGTCGGAATCTATGTCCTTGGATGGAAACTCTTTGTACTGAGGATACTGTGAGGACACGTACGTCACGACGGGTCTCCCGCAAGCTATTGCTTCCAATGAAATCATGCCCAAAGCTCCCAACTTGAACTGGTCAATGACGACATCGGCATTCCAGTAGTGCGCAGCGAGGCTTCCATGAGGAACGGTGGGTAAGGTTTTGATGCGGAGCCCGAGGGAAGAAGCCAAAGTCACGGTTCTAGCAAGATCCGCACCGTAGGCAAGGATGCTTACATCAACATCGTCTCGGATTCTACTCAATGCCCTCACGGCAATGTCGGTACCCTTGACAGCCCAATTGGATTGGCTTGCGACTAGCACTCGCTTGCGGCCGCTGTGCGAGGGTAGAGGCTTGAAATGAAAGAGCTTCATGTCCACAGGATTGGGCAAGTACTCGGCATCCTTTCTGAAGCGTCTCGCCACGTCAACGAGATCGGGGGTCCCGACCAACACCATGTCGGAATGTTTCAAGTTGTGCCGGACGATGCGACCCCACAACGGATGATTCAATGCGGCTCTCAAGTCGCTACCGTGTGCGTGACCAATCAATGGTCTCTTCCCAAGGCGGGCGGCAATGTAGCAGTCTTGAAGGAGGTAATGGGCGTGATACGCATCACCCTTCGCCTTCAGAATCCTATATGCCAGGCCGAATGTCTTGCTCCAGATTCCTCTTGTGCGCTTGACGTGTTGCTTGTCAATCTCTGGCGACAGATACTTGAGTATGGTCTCCCCAACGTAGGCGCAGTCGTTGATCATGACAATTCTCATGACGGTCCTGCTACCTGATCTCATGCGAAGTAGTTGTTCCTTCCCTTTATGCCTTGAATTCGAGATTACTTGTCTCGCTCCGCATTCTCGAGCGCCATCGGAACCCTGGGCTATTCGTTTTGACAGCGATCTGAGAGTTCTGTTGGTCACAAGACGCAGCGATCGTGAGGGAAAGATCTCCGGAGGCGACTCCCAAAGGAACCGATAAATACGTTCGGAGGAACGTGCTCAAGCGATCGGGACAGCCTCCGGCGAGAATGGGGCATGAGATACAGAACACTTGACATTATGAGATGTCCTCTATGCAAGGCGCCCCTTTGCGTCTGGCCGCTGGAAATGGCCCAGTTGCCGCCGAATCCACAGATTTCAGACGAGTCTCGCGTTTGTGAGCGTGACTGTCCCTGGGGTCAGGCTGAGCCGGAGAATCGCTACCGTTGCAGGCAGTGCTTCTCGAACGACATTCACACTGGAATAGTCCAGTGTCACCGAGATCACTTGTTTCCGATAGTGAACGGGATTCCCAGATTCTTGCCAGATGCAATGGAGCAAGCACTGCCGGTCTTGAAGACTGGGTTCGACAAGCTCCCCAGACACGTCATGAATCTCATATCAAACGTTCGCAAAACACGTGACAATGCATTTGAGAGGTATTTCAGGCGAACTCAGAGGAGCTTCTCGTCGGAATGGAGCGCTGTAGGAGAATCCCAAGGAGCCTGGGGATTGGACCCACGAGCAAGAAAGAAGATGTTCATGACTTGTTTCGAAATTGATGAAAGCTACCTCAAGGGAAAGAAGGTACTGGATGCCGGATGCGGTCACGGCGAGGTGGAGTTGGCACTGCTCAAGACCGGGGCAGAAATATTCGCATCCGATCTTTCTTTGTCGGTCGACGGAATGCAGGAAAGAGTGAGAAGAGCACAACCACACTATGCTTCAATGGTTCACGTCGACCAGAGCAATGTATTCCAGTTACCGTTTGATGACGGAAGATTTGACCTAGTTCACAGTGCCGGTGTTCTTCACCATACCCCCGACACTCGTCGGGCTTTTGAGATGATCACATCCCGCGTGAGGAAAGGCGGCAAGTGTTACATTGAGGTCTACTCGGCGGAATTGAAGAATCCGAAAGCACATGCTGTGAGCAATAGACTCCGCACTCTTACTGTGCACCTGCCGCATCCGGTCTTGCATGCACTGTGCTACGGAGGTGCGTGCCTTCTCTGGCTTCTCACTCGTCTTCGTTCGATGAAGCATCCTGTCTTTTTCGACTCCACCAGTGGGAAGACCATATATCGAGAGATTTCGCTTGCGCAACTGGAGCTCGGCTTGTTTGACAACTTTTCTCCTCAGTATCAGCACCATCACACTACTCCGGAAGTGAGAGATTGGTACACCTCCTTGGGATACGTGAATGTCAAGAAGACATTTGTGAATCGGAGCGGTTTCGGAATGGTTGGCACTGTCGGGTCGGACGATCCTGCTCTCCGTCTGCAAAGGCTTATTAGGACTAAGTAGCGCTTCGCGAGATCAGTTAGGTCTACAGTGGAAGGCTGGCTGTTAGC
>CAZUTN010000132.1:0-3559 GCA_964623365.1 uncultured Candidatus Bathyarchaeia archaeon | reverse complement strand
TCGAGCTCCGCCCCTCGTGCTCGAGCGAAAAGTCGCTATGAGAGGCATTTCTTCCGTCTTCACTATCTTCTCAACTGGCTCCTCTCTTTCGAGGTAGTCAAGCCTTATCTCTGCCAGATCCGCGCCCAATCGACTTGCTCTACGTATCATTCTTGAAGCTTCGCTGACGGTGTAGGCGGGGATGGAGACCGCGATCTTTGGTTTCACTTCTCGACGACAGACTCCTCTGCAACCAATGTGCCAAAATGCCGTCCGCCCTGCTCGACACGAACCAAGACCTTGTTGCCGGGTTCTAGCTCCGCAACAGACTTGGATCCTTCTCTGGTCACCAGTCGAATTGTCTCAGCGTTCTGGAGAATGGTCTTTATCTTTTGGCCTCGCCATTGCGCCTCTACGAGCAGTAGCGGGCGCCGCTCTATCTTGACTCTGCCCACGCAACTTGGCCTTGTCTTGCCCTCCCGATTCGCTATGAGCACTGGATGCCCAGCCTCGAGTTCTGAGAGATAGTTCGTCTTATCTGCAGCGGAGAGGACATATAGCGAAACCGGACCGGCGTTTACCCTGAAAGGTCGGCTAGCGATGTACGGGTTCTCCTCCACCTCGGCTTGTACAAGGAAGAGAGCACTCGACTGACAACCAACTAAAAGTCCCTCTCCGGGCATCATCATGTCTATGGTGTCTACGCAAGCCCGAGCGCCGAGACCTACATCCTTCTTCCCAGTCACCTCTGCTTCAACAAGGTCCAGCTTCGCGAGTAGACTGCGCATTATTTCGCTTGTCTTCAGAACCTCTGCCGGTGACGAACAGCTTATGACTACGCCGTCGGATCCCAGCTCCAAGGTTTCGAGAGCCAATCGCGCTAGGCCGTGATCGCTGACTTCCATGAGCAGCTTACCTTTGAACCTCGTCTTCGAGATTATGTTCTCGAGCGGAATTATCTTCCAATTTGCACACCGAAGTATCACGTAGCTCGCGCCATTGGTGAAGGCGTCCGCCACTTTCTCCTCGTCCCCTCCTGAAGTAACCTCTACGACTACTGCTGTAGACTTGTCCGGCTTGAGATTCCGCGGAAATGGCTCTCCGTCTGCGACGAGCCGGATGTCAGAATCCTCTGCGGGGGAGGCAACCTTCACCTTGACCCCCATGAGCTTCTCGACCTCTCTCTTTGAGAGCTTCTGACTCACAATCACGTCGGCTCTCCTGAGACTGTCGCCGAACTCGGAGGTTTTCTTCTCCAAGTCGTCGAAGAGTACCCAGAACTCCTTCATTGCTCGCCACCCACCAACCGAAGCGCTTCATCTACTCTGGCGCCTTCATGCACGATCGCGACTAAGGCTCGGGCCATATTCGTCGGATTCCTGTGTTGGAAGACGTTTCGCCCTATGGAAATTCCCGCGCATCCTGCCGTGTTTGCGTCATAGACCATCTGGAAGATGTCGCGGTCGGTCTTCGCCTTCGGCCCGCCAGCTATTATGAGCGGAACAGGGCAAGACGCCACGACCTCCTTGAAGGACTCAGGGTCTCCGGTGTAGTTTGTCTTGACGATGTCGGCGCCTAACTCGGCTCCCAGCCTTGCAGCATGCGCCACCACGGTCTTCTCATGCTCGCTCTGAATGCTCGGACCTCGGGGGTACATCATCGCCAAGAGCGGCAATTCATATGCATGGCATTCGTCAGCAATGTCGCCAAGCTTGATGAGCATCTCTGCCTCCGAGGGCGCTCCCATGTTTATGTGAACAGACACCGCGTCCGCTCCGAGCCTCAACGCCTCAAGGGCGGAGCAGACGCAGACCTTCCTGTTCGGGTCAGGAGAATGCCTTGTGCTCGCGGAGACATGAACTATGAGGCCAGCGTCACCAGTGTTGACAGTCCTCGCTATTCCTTTGTGTATCACAAACGCATCCACGTTCGCCTCCAGAAGATTACTGATAGTGCGTCGCATGTCACGTAGGCCTTCTACTGGACCTAGCGTCACGCCATGATCCATTGGCACAATCACAGTCTTCTTATCCGCTCGGAATATTCTTGCAAAGCGTTTCTCTATGCCATTCAACCTGCAGTCACCTCTTCTTCAACAATCCTTCCCGGTCCAGAAGCTCAGCAACTAAAACCGCACCTTTCGCAGCACCCATTTTCGTGTTATGCGAGACCAGCACGTACTTTACACCGCCCAGAACTCTGTCATCGCGCAACCTACCAACCACCGTCGTCATCCCGCCGTTTGTGTCACGGTCAAGCCTAGGCTGCGGCCTGTAAGGATCTTCGCTGAGTAGGAGAAGCTCTGACGGCGCCGTTGGAAGACCCGAATCGGCCAACGACCTGCTGAACCTGCGCATAGATTTCTTCGCGTCTTCTACAGTGCAGTTCTCTCTCGTCTTGACGTAGACGGCTTCCGTATGCCCCTCCCTGACATCGACGCGTGTGCAGGTGCAACTGATCTTGATGTCTGCTGGCGCAAATGCGCCTTGGAAAACTCCGAGAATCTTGCAGGTCTCCCTCTCAACCTTCTCCTCTTCACCTGGGATGAACGGAACGATGTTATCCGTAATGTCCAGCGCCAAGACTCCGGATGATCTGCCAGCACCTGAGACCGCTTGCATAGAAGTCATGACAACCGCCTCGACAACGTAGTCGCTGTGAAGCGGCCTCAGCGAGATCGCGAGCCCCGTCGTGGTACAGTTAGGTATCGGGACGATGAAGCCTCGCCAGCCCCTACGCTTCTGTTGGATATCTAGCGCCTCAAGATGCTCACTGTTGACACCTGGGACGAGTATCGGTACATCTGGCTCGTACCGAAAAGCAGAGGCGGTGCTAACAATCGGTGTATGCCTTGCATAGCTAGGCTCGAGGCTCCGCGCGTGTTCAGATTCCAGTGCGGAGAAGACTAGATCAACGCTTGAAGGATCGAACCGCGAAGAGTCCTCGGTCACCGCCTCAGCGATCGAACTGGACAGAGAGCCGTCGCAGAACCACTCCAGAGCTCCCGTCTGAGCATTTCTCAGAGCCTCATCGTACCTCTTTCCTGCCGATCGGGCCGAGGTGAGCAACTTCTCTATCTCGAACCATGGATGCCCGTTCAAAGCGGCGACGAACTGCTGGCCGACGACGCCAGTTGCCCCAAGAACAGCGACTTTGATCAAGTGCCAACCCTCGTCAATGACTTCTTCACAAGACGCAGGGCTTTCTGTCGCTGCTCCCAGTCCACCATTAGAACGATCGATGAGGCGATCGTGAATATGCCGTAGATATTCAACAAAGCTTCTCTAAGCGGCTCAGAGACAGACGCTACTAGCCCCGGCGTCTCCACAAGCCCAACTCCAACTATCTTGATCAGGGAAAGGTTGTCGCGCACCGCCATCGCGGTCGTCTGTGCGTGCGCCCGGACGCACTCATGTATCTCTCTGAGGAGTCTCAGTTTGCGGTGCCAAGGAATGTAGATGATCAGCGAGTTCGAGTTTGCTGAGAAGCCCAGAATCTTCGTCTTCTGGCCAGTTATTTTGGAGAGTATCTCCTTCAGAATCTTGGGATTCTGCGATATGTCTTGCCCCGTTATCGTCAC
>CAZUTN010000131.1:0-3562 GCA_964623365.1 uncultured Candidatus Bathyarchaeia archaeon | reverse complement strand
TGGCTGAACGAAGAAAGTACCTCCAAGACAATGAGTGCCTCGAACTCGTCCGAGCGCACAGGCAGAAGAAGCAAGATCTGAAGAACCTTCAGTCCGAGTATGCAGACCTTCAACATCGATCTGAGCTGCTGTCGGAGAAGGTGGAAACGCTCAAGAACTCTCTCACTGAGTTTGCGAAAGAAACCGGACTCTTGGCAGAGAAGCTGGCCAAGAGACCGGTGAGGATAGAACTAGATCTGGATGATCTCTCGGCCTAGACGACGATCCTCATCCTTCTCTTGCCAACTATGGCACGAAGCAGCGCCCTTCCAAGATCAGATCCTTTGGAGACTCGGATTCGGCCCTTCTTTCCTACAGTTGCGGAAAAGAGATATTCGTTGTCGACGTAGACACTTGCAACCTCGCCCACAAGCTTCTTTTCGAACTCCAGCTCAATTCTGTTCCCTATCTCAGAGATCTTGAACTGGACCTCGGTTCCGCCCGTCGGAGTCGCCGGCTCAACGTCGATATGAATTCCCAAAGATTCCTCGAGCTTTGAGATTGTGGCGCCTTTCTTCCCTATGAGTCGCGGAATCAACTCGCTGTCGACCTTCAGAATGGCCTTGTTGTCGGATACGAACGTCACCTCAGCTTGGGGGTCGAAACGTCGGACCTCTTGGAGGACCCTTTCGGCAGCCAGTTTGCGGGCTCCCGAAACTTGAGGGGCAGCTTCGGCCACTGGTACTATGACGTTTTCCTCGCCAAACGTGTACATCTCGTATTCGAGCTTTCCCGTCTCGAAATCCCTGGCTTCCACGATCGGTCGAGCTAGGTCAGCCTCGGTCATTCCGCTCGGAACTCGCACAACCAAGTTAAGGCAGAACACGTTCACGACTTCCCCGTAGCGGACAAAGACAATCGTGTCAATGATATGGGGAATCATGCCCA
Organism: uncultured Candidatus Bathyarchaeia archaeon; assembly: GCA_964623365.1. Lineage (GTDB taxonomy): Archaea > Thermoproteota > Bathyarchaeia > 40CM-2-53-6 > 40CM-2-53-6 > CAVPLU01. Next base: position 2,635 of record CAZUTN010000131.1, on the reverse strand, counting down.
ACTCGACGCGACCAATGAATCTCTGCACTGCGTCTATGGCGTTGGTTGCATGCACCACTCCTATCATGCCAACTCCGGCCAGGCGCATGTCTGCAAAGATCTGGAAGTCTTTGGTCTTCCTCACCTCGTCGAAGACCGTATAGTCCGGCCTCACTAGAAGCAGGATCTCAGCTGTGTTTTCGAAGTCTCCCTCCAGGGGTCCGTACTGTGTGATCTCTGGGCTTACTTGGAGGTCTCGCGGTGACTCTAGAGTCTTGACGATCTTGTTCTGACTGAGGTAGAACTCGGCGAGCGACGATGCGAAGGTTGTCTTGCCGGATCCTGGAGGGCCCGCGATCAGGATCCCCTCGGCTTTCGACTTCAACCTCTCCATGAGCTTCTCAGAAAGTCTATAGTCTTCGAGACGGAGCGATACGACCGGTCTTACAATCGTGACCTCCAGCCCGTCTGAGAACGGGGGTCGGGTGATCGCTATTCGGTATCTGCCGAGCTGTATCACTGACGCGCCGCTGCGGTGAATCTCAACAAAGCCCTCATCGCTGGCGTGGGCTGCGTCGTTTATCTGCTTGATAATAAGCTCAAGTTCTTCGTCGGTGGTTGGCCGGTCAGATATCTTGACCAGTTCGAACTTTCCAGGCTTCCCTCGTTTCGCGAGCGGCAGAGTGGTCTCCTTGATGTGTATGCTCGCCGTTTCTGGGGTGAAGAGGTTCTCAAAGATCAAGCCCTCCGTCTTCACTGGTGGTGCTGAGTAGAGCACTGGGATGCCCTGTACTTCTGCCACAAGAGCCTGCACGTAATCCGCTGTTACGAGGGTTGCATTCTCTTTTCGAGCGACATCTATGATGATAGCGTCTAACCTGCCGCTCCTTGCTAGCTTGATTTGGTCCAAGTCCGGTCTGGAGCCAACGAACGTGAGCTTCGTGCTCTTGCTCTCGCACAGGTCTCGGAGTCTTTTCAGTTCGGCGAGGCCGGTGTGCCCCACATCTCTTCCCTTTGATGCTTGTGCCTGCAGCTCGTCCAACACAGCATATGGTATGATTACCTCGGCTACGCCTCCTTTTTCAATGATCTCGGGTATCCGCCCGTCAATGATGGCTGAAGTGTCGGGGACCAACCGCTGGCTCGATGACATTTCCATTCACTGGTAGCACCAGTCTTCTGTTGATAAAAACGTGCCTCGCGTACGAATCTGAGGTGCAATCAGAATGGGTAAATAGGACAAACGCAACGTCCTCGGAGGGAGACTACGAACTTGGTGAAGGCTGCGACTGAGCCGTCTTTTCGCGTGGAGCCTGTTGCGCCAATCAGTCGGACACAGAGCCTTTGCCCAGAATGCCTCGCGATCTTGGAGGCGGAGGTTTACGAGCAGGGAGGAAAGATTTGGATCCGCAAGACCTGTGCGCATCATGGGGAATTCAACGAGTTGTACTGGGGATCCAGCGACCTGTATCAAAGAGCGAAGCAATACGCACGGGACGGCAAGGGCGTCGATAATCCCTTCGTGACCAAGCGGGACCCCGTCTGTCCGGTTGACTGTGGCCTCTGCAATCTGCACATGAGCCACACCGCGCTTGGGAACATTGTCGTCACAAATCGATGTGATCTAAACTGCTGGTACTGCTTTTTCTTCGCTGAGAAGGCCGGGTATGTCTATGAGCCGTCTTTGGACCAGATTCGGTCAATGGCCCGGTCGCTCAGGAACGAGAACCCAGTACCCTGTAACGCTGTCCAGCTCACAGGAGGCGAGCCGACTCTCCGTGAAGACTTGCTGGACATCATCAGAATCTGCAGAGAGGAAGGGATCGAACACGTGCAGCTCAACACGGACGGCATCAGGCTGTCGACCGATCCCGATCTCGCGGAGAAAGTGAGGAAAGGCGGCGTCAACACGATCTACTTGAGCTACGACGGCACGACGCTCGAGAAGAATCCGAAGAACCACAGAGAAATTCCTGGAGCGCTCGAGAACTGTAGACGAGCCGGCGTGGGCATCGTCCTGGTTCCCACAGTCATCAAAGGCGTGAATGACTCTGAGATCGGGAATATCATCAGATTTGCGCTCAAGAATCTCAACCCAATCAGAGGCGTGAACTTTCAGCCGGTCTCGATCGTTGGCAGGGTTCCCGAGCGTGAGAGGGAAAGGTTCCGAATCACCATCCCAGATGTATTGATGAGGATAGAAGAGGAGTTCTCGGGGGAAATCTCACGAGACGACTTCTATCCGATTCCATCGTGTATGCCATTCAGTAACTTTGTCGAGGCTTTGACAAAGGAGCGAGAGTACGAACTTTCAACGCACTTCGCCTGCGGGATGGCAACATACGTGTTCTTGGATGGGGGAAAGATCATTTCGATGCCCCGCTTCGTTGATGTCGACGGACTATTCGAGTATCTGGACGAAAGAGCAGCTGATCTCCGAAAAGGCGCGAACAAGTACGTGGTGGGTCTGAAGCTTCTGTACAACCTCTTCTCGAGATTCATCGACAAGAGCAAAGCCCCGAAGGGTCTGAACCTGTCGACGATCCTATTCAACGCACTCCTCAGGCACGACTACAGAACGCTCGGCGTGCTTCACCACAGGAGCCTGTTCATCGGCCTGATGCATTTCCAAGACCTCTACAACTGGGATATCGAG
>CAZUTN010000130.1:2150-3578 GCA_964623365.1 uncultured Candidatus Bathyarchaeia archaeon | reverse complement strand
GCTCGGACGAGTTCGAGGCACTCATTGTCTTGGAGGTACTTTCTTCGTTCAGCCACGAGCGTGGTAGCTTCGCGATGTATCCTGTCCAGTGCGTTCCTCTCCGCGACACTGTCAATCCTTTCGAGAACTTTCCTCTCCTCGCGCTGCTTCAAGAGAAGCTTCTTGCGCTTCACGGCTTCCTGGAGGTTTCTCAAGACGGATTTCAAGGAGGGGTATCCTTTCTCTTCGTGAATGAACGTCATGAAGGGTCGTTTCAGGTACTCTGACAGGTTCTCTCTAACCTCCGGAGCAACGGAATACTCGCCTCTGCCAGCCATTGCATCGAGCTTCCGGAGAGGTCTTCCTAGGCGCCTGAAGCCTGAAGCCAAGAGCTCCGCGCGGAGCTCCTCAAGCCTGCTGTCGATCTTCTTCAATTCCACGATCTTTGGGTTGGTCGCAAGTGATTCGACCAGATGTTCGGTTTCGGAGATCTGTGGGTCGAGTCTCTTGATCTCATCTATCACCTGATGGTGCTCGTCGAGCTGTTTCTGCAATGACTTCTCGAGTTCTGCGATTTTCGCTATCCTGCTGTGGATTTCCTCAAGTCGACGTAGCAGTCCCCCTTCCTTGCTGAAGATGTCCCATGTCTGATCTCCGAGCCGCCGGAATTTGTCGATTGAGGCGTTGAGGCTCATCATGTCGAGGATGTAGTAGGGACGAACATGTCCAATCCACTTGTCACGTATTCGTGCTGCCTCGTTTGCAGCTCTGGCAGTGTTGTCGCTGAACTGCTTCAGTCCGTCGTAGCTCTGAGGGTCCCCTGACGGAGGAGCGGAAAGGAGATCTTGAAGTTCTAGGCACATTCGGCCTACCGCTCGTGCAGCCTTGTACGCCGCTCTGTCGTTTCTCTTCTCGACGGAGTCTTTCTCAGATTTCCTTAGAAGATCCGCGACGACTTCTTTGAGTGAGGCGATCTGCGTCTCGACATCGTTCTTGGCCTTCTGGACGGTCTTCTCAGCTGTGGTAATTTGAGGGCTCACAGCTTCCTTAAGCCAAGGGTCCAGCTCCTTGGGCTTCACGGCATCTTCCATGGCTCACCATGGCGCCATGCAACTGAAAAACGATTGCGGTGGTTGTTGGCTTGGAGCCTGCCATTGGTCCGCTTAGCGGGCTTCTTCTCGAAGCGTGACCAAGCTCGTGTCTATGACTTCCCTCGCCTTGTCAACTCGCCTGTTCAGGTCTTCGAGTGCTCTTTCATACGCTTCTTTGGAGATCTTTCCGGACCGGTATTGCGTTCTGAAGTGTTCTTCACCCAGCCGGTTTGCGTCGATCTCCGCTTCAGCCTTCTCCATCCTGAGAATCATCTCCGAGTATCTTGGGTGGAACGCCTTGAGATCCTGTTTGAGCGGTTGAAGCGCTCTGTCCAGCTCGCCCATGCGGAGTTCGATG
>CAZUTN010000130.1:0-2050 GCA_964623365.1 uncultured Candidatus Bathyarchaeia archaeon | reverse complement strand
ACCGTGGTCTCCAGCTTGTCAATGACCCAATACTTCAAGTTCGAGAGGAGGGCAAACTTGTAGTTGTTGACGCCCCACCACTGTACCTGTTTCACATAGGTTTTCGGATCGATCTGATACTTCACAGTGAATGAGAAAGTTCGGTTAGCTTCTATGCCGCCGGAATATCTCGGAGTTATGGAAATCCGAGATTCCTGTTCGGGGCGATCCCAGAGCGGCCCGATCAGGTCGTAGGCCATGATATCACTGCAGTTCTGAGGAAGCATTAGCTGGATCGTCGTGATGGAATTGGCCAAGTTCTCGAAACTGTACATGTCCGAGACGCGTATTGTCCCGTCCTCGTCAAAGCTGATCTCTCTACTCACGCGCGGAACTCGCACGATGAGCTGCGCCTCAGACTGCATGTCGAACACGATCGACCTTGTTGTGTAAGGTTCAATTGGTGCGAAGCGTGCAGCGAGCGCCGCGCGCCCGCCTTCGGAAGTCTCCGTGAAGTTGAACTCCTGAGGGGGGGTAATGCCTGCCTCAGCGTCACCCGTGATCCTCAGCTCTTCCGACGTACCTCTCACGCGAAGAATCGGAGTTGTTACGAATCTGATTTGGAATCCCCCTGGGACCGGGATCAGCACGTTCGTGAAAAGAGATGTAACGCTGAACGTGCAGTTCTCGTTGTAGGCCAACGCTTTCGCAAAGTTGACCTTGAACCAGTAGGTTTCGCTTGATGAATCCAGATCGCGCTCGATTGTGAGGAGTCTGTTCTGATCATCACTTGCGGCCAGATACCTGAGGCCTGCTGTGAGGTTTCTTGGGAGACCGATAGGAACGTCTCTCAACAAGGCGGTAGAGTTGTTCCAAACGGTGAAGGTGTCGTTCACTGTTACTAGGCCCCAACCGCCGACGTACACGTATCTATCGACCTTGAGGGAGTACTCAGATGAGGGCTCTGCGATCGCTGCCGGCAGTCCAGCAGATAGAATGAACATGATCACGACAGCGGTCGCAAACAGAATCGCCTTCTCTCTCATCTCGTGAGGCCATCCGGTTGGTTTCTCTCTTGGTATGGATCCCTTGGGCGCGACATCGGTGCGATGACCCCCAGTCTAGGGCTTCGCTGTGGTCGCCCATGTGTCGCTGTCCACGACTTTTCGGCAACTCAACTGGTGATCCGTATTTAAGAATGCCGAACTCGTTTCATTCGGTTCTGCCGTTTCTTCGCGAATCGTTCACGGCTGCAAGGAGGGATGTCCGCCAGCCTGCTGGGACCCCCTTGAGCGTCTTCGCGGGTACTCCGACGTAGATGGAGCGAGGAGGGATGTCGTGCATCACCAGAGAGTGAGCCCCAACGATTGATCCTTCACCAACCTCGACGGAAGGCATCAGCAGCGAGTTAGCTCCTATGCTTGCACCTCGCCGAACAGTAGGGCCAACGAGTTTCGTCTTCTTCTGAGTTGCGTACTTGTCGTTCGTCAGTACGGCGTGCGGTCCCAGGAAAACGGAGTCTTCAATCTTGGAATTGGTCGGAATGTACGCGCCAGTCTGTATTGAGACCCGTTCCCCGATCTCGCATGATCCGTCTATGACGACGCCTGTTCCGATCATTGTGTGCTTGCCTATCCGAACGTTCTCGCGGACGACCGCATTGTGTCCGAACGACACGAAGTCACCTATCGAAACGTCAGAGTATATGCAGGTCCCGGACCTGACGACGCAGTCTCGTCCAACGACAAGCTGGCGTCTCCCAGGGACTTCGTGGATGTTTCGTCCATGGGTAATAGAGCCTGTCAGCTCCATTCTTGCTGGAAAGCCCAAAACCACGCTTGGTCCAATGAATGAGCCTGCACCGATTCTTGCGGGACCGTAGAGTACGGTGTTTGGCTCTATCCTGACTCTTTGATCGACTTCCACGTGTCCGAACAACCTTGCGCCTTGGCCGATGATGCAACTTGGATCCAGCGATACATCCTTGTCAACCCAGGCGCCGTTTTGCACTTGCCCTGTCGTTTCTGTCAAGCTCCAAGTGGATGGGATTCCAGCGCAAGATATTAGTTTG
>CAZUTN010000129.1:1178-3713 GCA_964623365.1 uncultured Candidatus Bathyarchaeia archaeon | reverse complement strand
GCGGGACGGCTGAACCTTATATATTGACGCAGTCAATGGGTGTCGCCACGCTGTACAACTAGGCCACGGAGATTCTTCCATGCAGGGGCGAACGTATCTTGCAGTCTCTTTGCTGGCCATCTTGTCTCTCTCTTGGTCCGCAGCCCCTGCTCATGGCTCATCAGTCAGCTATGCAGTGCACGGGGAAAGGGTCTCAGTCGAGCTTTCTCTAGAATTCTTTCAGAATGCAACTTCTATGCCCGGCCTCAACGCTGCATTGACAGGCTCGTCAGCACAGGATCTCACTCTCGCGTTGGAGGAGAGTCTCAAGAGGATAGTTGGCAATGTCTCAGTTTCATTGCTTTCGGGCGAGGTCAGATCCGAGAATGGATGGGTCAACGCCACGATCTGGTTCGATGTGACGGGAGCATCGGCTCGCAAAGGCGGACTTCTCGTTGTCAATTGTTCATGGATACCGTTCAATGTGCCCAATGATCTTAGGCTTGGAAACCTCAGCTACAATCTGATCGGAGCGACCTATGTCAGACCCGCATTTGAGAAGTACGTGGACTATGACCGACCGCCTCTGAATGAGACTATCGAGAGCGTGACATACGTAGCCGGAGAGGAAGTGGTGCCCCCGAGGACCGCTGCCTACAGGGCTGGCAACGCGACCCTGCTTGACTTCAGGAACATTATTCCGCCAATTGAGAAGTGGGAAAGAACGTATGACGTAGCCAAGGGCTCAACGGTGTGGGCCTACGATCTCGCCCCCGCTGTGGACCTTGAGATGACGGTTTCTCCAAGAGAAGGGGTACCGTTCTCTGCTCGCGCCTTCTACAAGTACAACGCTACCGTTTCGGTCGACGGCCTTGCACAAGCTACGGGGAATACCGTAGTCACAGACGTTTCTGGCGGGTTGGAGCCTGCACTCATGTTCGCGGTTGTCCTTCTGACCTTCGTCGTCGCCATCTTGGCCAGCTGGAGCTACAGGTCGCGACGAAGGCAGATTCTTCGAAGACGAAAGTAGCCGTTCTAAGAATGTATGCGGTCGCGCACCATACGAGCCAGAGCGTCTTCATCAAACATGCTCGTGAAGTGTTCCCGAAGAACTCCTTTGTACAGCGTGGCCTCGTCTTCGCTCATGTACTGGAACATGTAAGGTCCTTGGTAGGGAGACGGCCCCCCGTCTCTGGTCATGAACTCTATGTGCATGAGCGGCTCGCCGCGCTTGATCGTGATCGGCTGGCGATCGTTACTTAGATTCACAAGCTCCAGAGCCAGCCTGCCGACGAAGCCGCTGTGAACTTTGGCAGCATTCAGGAAGGACAACCCCATTCTCCCATACCGGCTCTTCGCAGTGAGATGTGCCACATAGTTCGGCGGCGTGAAGACAACTTCATGCGAGATCAGATTCTTGTGCTCAAGATAGTGCAAGGTGGTCTCGTCTCTGACGGTGAGGACGTAGCCGTCGCCGTCCAGAAGGCCAAAGTCGAACGGGTGAATGCACTTGAACGAGTTGACGAGTTCGACGATCTTCTCTTTGCCCAGTATGCCCAATCCTGATCCCTTAGTTGCTTGCGCAGAATCCTCAGTCTTGGCTTTCTGCGTTTCGGGTCAGCAAGAATCAGGAGGCCGATTCTGCTGTGAAAGACAGGTCCAAATTCATGATGTCCGGCCCCTCCTGCACTTCCGGGACAACCTTCAGCGTGATGGTGGTTTCTACTCCGAATCGAACAAGGAACGAGACGGGGACAGTGAACACTCTGGACGCCATCTGAGCCGGCTTCGAGATACCGTTGAGAATCACGGTCGCGTTGGTTACTTCCACGCTTATCTTGTCGTACTGCCCGAGCGATAGGAATCCCAATGCGACGGTCTGGCTCGAGTTCACTACTGCAAGATCCATTTTGGTCGACGCGTTGGTCACGGAGGACCAGCCTGAAGGTTCGCGAGCGTCTGCTCTGTGTGCGCGGATTGCCGCAATGGTGACGTACAGGTGTTCTACGGGAAGAACGGAGGATGAAGATAACGCTATTCTCACACTGCTGTTCGCGAGCGGAGGGAAGACTATGAGGAATGCGACAATGAGCAGTACGACCACAGCGACGACCCGTTTTGCCCGCATCGGGTTCAGCTTCGAACGTCCCTATCACGGATGAACTCCATATAATCGTTCCAGTTCTCTGATGAACGAGCAGGCTAGCTCGAAGTCGGCGGAGTCTGGACTGGCGTCTCGCCGCAAAGCTGGGCTATCCTGTTCCAATTGCTCTCGACTTGCCTCATCAATTCCTCAAGGTCCTTCGCGAACTCAGGCGCGAACAGGTGCCTGAATCTCCCTTGAGGTTTGAGGAACTCCTCAACCGGAACCGGCTTGGGAACTTTGAGGCTGAGCTTGTGCTTGCCGCCCTCGACTTCGTACAGAGGGAAGTATCTTGTCTGAACGGCAAGCTTGGCGAGCTTGATCGTCTGACTGGTGTCGAACCTCCATCCTAGCGGGCACGGCGCTAGTACGTGTATCACCGCCGGCCCCTTCACAGCCGCGGCTCGTCGAAC
>CAZUTN010000129.1:0-1078 GCA_964623365.1 uncultured Candidatus Bathyarchaeia archaeon | reverse complement strand
ACTCCGTCGGCCTTGCCTTGCTTTCGAAGGGAAACTTCGATTCCCGCCGCCACTGCTGCAATATTCTCGAAGAGCGTGTGCACCCAAGGCACCTTCCACGCGGTGTCAGGGTAGATCGTGCTCGCGACTTCAAGACAACCCGTAGCGTTCACAACAATCGCAGGCTTCTCCAACGCCTTCATCGTCATGCGCGCCATCGCGGCGGGGCCACATCCCGAGCACATTCTATGACCAGGACCGAAGAGCTCCTGGGTCGGAAGCTCTTTCAAAGTCACCATCAGGTCCTCACCCCCAAGAATGAGACCGAATCGCCGACCGACTCTCCACGCGCCTGTCGAAGAGCCGTCTCAAACACACCCTCAACCTCGTTTGGCTTGACGTCTCTGCCACCCAAACCGCAGACAACGTTGAACATCTTGGTCCGGATTCCTGTCAGTACTTTGGTTGAAGCGATATCGCTACACAGCGCACCGTACGGTGCCCCAAAGGATACAGCTCGGTCGATCACGCCGACGCTCTTCACGTTCGAGAGTAGCTCTGCAACCTCTTCTGTCGGGAAAGGTCTGTACTGCCAGATCTTGATGACGCCGACTCGTTTGCCTTGCTGTCGCAGTCTCGTCGCAACGGTCCGAGCCGTCCCGGCGATGCTGCCCATGCATACGACCGCCGCTTCCGCGTCATCGACATTGAACGCAGATACAGCCGAGTACTGTCTGCCCGAGACCTTCTTGAACTCGTTGACCACTGTGGTAAGGATCGAGGGGGCGTTACGCATCGCTTCGACCTGCTGGCGTTTGAACTCCGAGTAGTAGTCAGGGAGCGCCAGGGCCCCGAAGGTCATCGGGTTGGCCGCGTCCACCGTGTACATCGGGTTCCTCTTGCCTAGCAACTTGCTGACCTGGTCGTCCTCAAGCACCGCCACGCCTTCCATCGCGTGCGAGATCGTGAATCCGTCTAGGTTCACAGTCACCGGCAGTGAGACCTTGTGGTCTTCCGCGATCCTGAACGCTTGAAGCGTCCAGTCATATGCTTCCTGAGCGTTCTCCGCGTAGATTTGGATCCACCCGCAGTCCCTTGA
>CAZUTN010000128.1:0-3738 GCA_964623365.1 uncultured Candidatus Bathyarchaeia archaeon | reverse complement strand
CTCGGCGTGATGGGCCTTGGCGATCTCTTGTACGAACTCAGGATCGCCTACGAGACCGAAGATGCTCGAAAGTTCATGGAACAGCTGATGGAATTCATCAACTATCACTCTAAACTAGCATCAATACAACTTGCAAAAGAGAGGGGCCCCTTCCCGTACTATGACAGGAGCTTCTACCCCGAAGGGAGACTTCCGTTCAGCGGATTCGACCAGAAGAGTGGCTGGAAACTTCCGTGGGACAAGGTAGCACAGGAAATCAAGAGGTCAGGGGTCAGGAACAGCTACACAACAGTCATCGCCCCGACTGGAAGCATTTCCATGATCGCAGGCTGCAGCAGCGGAATCGAACCGGTCTACAGCCTCGTCTATGAGAAGAACGTCAAGGTCGGAAGCTTCTACTATGTTGATCCCGTCTTCGAGAAGTTGATGACTTCACAGGGACTCTACGATGAGGAACTGATCAGAGAAGTAAGCGATCGAGGCGGCACCGTCCAAGGCATCCAGTATATCCCGAGCGATATCAAGCGTGTCTTCGTTACGGCGATGGACATCACTCCTGAGGCCCACATTCGTGCACTGGCGACCTTCCAGAAGTGGGTTGACTCATCGATATCGAAGACGAACAATTTCCCTGCTGAAGCCACCGTCGACGACATGCGAGAAAGCTACTTGCTTGCCTACAAGCTCGGATGCAAGGACGTAACGGTGTTCAGAGACACCTCAATCAAGGGACAGGTCTTGGTGGTGCCTGGAAAAGCGGAGAAACGTGAAACCTCAGAGAAGGCAGAAAAGCGACTGGGAGGAACGCAACCTTCCCCCACAAGAACGAGGCAGCGTATGCAAGTTCTGGCAGTTGGTGCACCGATATCAAGCCCTGATTTAGAGAACTACTACCTAGGAAGAGCCCAGAACGGAGGTCGTACGGATGTGTGCCCACAGTGCTACGCTTTTGTTGTCTTTCAAGAGGGATGCTACATCTGCCCCGAATGCGGCTGGGGCGCATGCAGCTAAGGAATCTTAGAAATCATCTGACTCGAATAACATCCAACCCATTCATGTATGGTCTAAGAACTTCAGGGATGACCATCGAACCGTCATCGCGTTGAAAGTTCTCCATGATTGCCACCAGAGTTCTCTCCGTAGCCACGAACGTGCTGTTCAGCGTGTGCACATACTCAGTGGGGTCGCTGGTTCTGTCTCTGTACCTAACATTCGATCTCACGGCCTGATATGAGGTACAGTTGCTGCAAGACACCGCTTCCCTATACTTCTGTTGCCCCGGCAACCAGACCTCAAGATCGTACTTCTTAGCAGCTACCGTTCCCAGATCTCCACTGCAAACATTGACTACTCTGTAGGGCAGGCCTAACGCTTGGAAGATCTCCTCCGCGTTTGAGATTAACCTCTCATGCTCACTCCATGAGTCCTCGGGTTTGCAGAAGACAAACTGCTCCACCTTCTCGAACTGATGAACTCGGAAGATGCCTTTCGTGTCTCGACCGTGAGCTCCTGCCTCTCTTCTGAAACATGGGCTGACTCCTCCATACCTGAGCGGCAAGGTCTTGCCATCCAGGATCTCTCCAAAGTGATACGCATTCAGCGCGTGCTCAGATGTAGCGAGAAGGTAGAGGTCTTCGCCCTCGATCTTGTAGATGGTCTCCTCAAAATCCGACAGGGCAACCGCGCCGGAAAGCACTTCTCTTCTCAGAAGGTAAGGCGGCTGTACAAGGTTGTAGCCTTTCCGTGCTATGAAATCAAGCGCGAAGCTGATCAACGCGTAGTTGAGCCTCACCAACTCGTTCTTGAGATAGTAGAACCGAGCACCGGCCACCTTTGCGGCCCTCTCCAAGTCAATCAGACCGAGCTTGAGTCCGAGATCGATATGATCAAGAGGCTTGAACGGAAACTGTGGCGGCGTTCCCCACTTTCGGACTTCCACGTTGTCATTCTCGTCCTTTCCTCTTGGGACACTTTCATGCATGATGTTGGGAAGCTGCATGAGAATGCGGCTGATCGTTTCACGCAGTGTTTCTGCCTGTTGCTCGTACTCTCGGATCCTATCAGGGATCGCTTCGGCTTCGCGGATGATCTCCGCTGCGTCTCGCCCTTCCTTTCGGAGCCTCGCGATCTGTTCCGTCAGCTTGTTTCGCTGTTGTCTCAGGGCGTTCGCTTGACTCTGTAGCGACCTCCACTTCTGATCGTTCTGCAGCAGATCGTCAACCCAACTGAGCTTCTCGACGCTTCCGCGCCTGCTCAGGTCTGCCTTGACGATGTCCGGATGTTCCCGTATGAACCTCATCTCAAGCATGCGCGCTGCACCTCTACCGATCTCTTCGCATCATCACCGAGCAGGTGTGGCTGAATGGAGCTGTCGGTCTCTTGTATGAAAGTCTTGCATCGACGCGTGTCCATTCTATGCAGATCTCGTGCTCTGTTTCTGCGCCGTCCGAATCGCTTTCTTGACGAGGGTGGAGGACTTGGACACGAGCTGCCGCAGCCGCCTGGGCGAGCGACCTTCGCAATAAACTCTGATCTTAGGCTCCGTCCCAGACTTCCTGATCAGTACCCAACTGTCGTCCTTGAAGTTCACTCTCACGCCATCAAGTGTCGAGATCTCTCTTACGCCTCCCTCGGCAGTCAGGGCTTGAGAGACATTTGTCATGGCGGCGTCCTTCAGCTCCTCCGGGCATCGGAAGAAGAATCTCTCTTGGGGATAGTCTAGTATTCCGTGGAATAGCGCACTTGCTGGGCCTTTGGAACGGTCCAGAGCCTGGGCGACTTTGCATGCGGCGTAGACGGCGTCGCCCCAATACCCCCAGGCTGGATCAATGATCTTCCACGGTTCACAGCACAGCCTGATATCTGCCCGGTCCTCTTGCGTGAGTAGCACATGCGTCTTGCCCAGTCGTGTCCGCTCGACCGTTCCTCCTGCGGAGCCTACAACCTTGTCGATGCGTGAGGACGTATCCGCCGTCGTGACGATTCTGCCGGGCCCATTCTCCTTGAGGAGCAAGCGAGCAAAGAACGCAAGCAGTGTATCGTTGTTCACGTATCTTGCATTTTCATCGATGACCGCCAAGCGGTCGCCGTCCCCGTCATGCGCTATTCCCAAGTCTGCTTTGACGCTCCGCACGAACTCACACGTCGTGAGAAGATTCGGAGGGCTTGGCTCGCCGGGTCTACCTGGGAAACGCCCGTCCGGTTGGGCGTTCAACGAGATCACCTCGCAACCCATCTGAGACAGGATAAGGGGAGTGGCATTGTACGTCATGCCGTTTGCGCAATCGACGACGACTTTCAGTTTCCTTTGAAAAGGCTGCATCCGGTCCAGAAGTCGGTCAACGTACGCATCGATGATGTTGGGGGCTTCCAGTGGTGTCCCCATTCCATCCCAGGGAACATCCGTGAACTGACCGTCACCAATGAGGCGTTCAAGGATTTCTTCCTCATCTGGTGTATACTCTCTGCCTTCGTACGAGTAGCATTTCATCCCATTGTCTTCAGGAGGGTTGTGAGACGCAGTAACCATGACGCCAGCTTCAGCGCCCAGACTTCGGACACCGAAAGCCAAGACCGGCGTCGGCAGTAGGCCTGCATCGACCGCGTCGATGCCTCCTCCCAATAGGCCCCCCAGCAGGGTTGCCCTCAACTCGGCTGAGGTGGTTCTGCAATCTGATCCTACCAAGACTTGGCCTTCGTTCGCAAGAGCGGTACTCAGTGCTCGCGCAAGATCGAGCG
>CAZUTN010000127.1:0-3840 GCA_964623365.1 uncultured Candidatus Bathyarchaeia archaeon | reverse complement strand
GCAGTCCCTCGTCGAATGGCACCTCGGGCTGCCAGCCTAACTTGCGGATTTTTTCCCAGTCCAGAGAGTACCTGAAATCGTGGCCTGGCCGGTCGGTCACAAACCCTATCATTGTCTCAGGTAGTGATAGGCGACGGAGAATTGCTGCAGCAACGTCGATGTTCTTCTTCTCATTGCCCCCGGCGACGTTATACACTTCTCCTCTTGATCCCTTCTCTAGGACCAATCGGATCGCTCGACAGTTATCGCGGACGAAGATCCAATCTCTGACGTTCTCTCCTGACCCGTAGATTGGCAGAGGCTTTCCGCGAAGTGCATTCGTGATGAGCCTGGGGATGAGTTTTTCCGGATGTTGGTAAGGCCCGAAGTTGTTTGTGCTCCGTGTTACCGCGACATCTAGGTCATATGTAGCGCAATACGCGTGGACAAGGAGGTCTGCTGCTGCCTTGCTGGCTGAGTAAGGGCTCGAAGGGCTCAGCGCATCAATCTCCTTGAATGATCCTTCGACTCGACTGCCGTACACTTCATCGGTACTGATCTGCTGAAATCGAACACTGAACCTCCGGCATGCTTCAAGTAGGGTGTGGGTTCCAAGAAGGTTCGTGCTAACGAAAAGTCGCGGTTTCTGAATGCTCAGGTCGACATGCGACTCTGCCGCAAAGTTCACTACCGCATCAACCTTGCTGACCAGCGAGCGCACAAGCTTCGCATTCCTGATATCGCCTTTGATGAACTTGTGTCGTTTCTCGCCTCGCAGGTCTTTGACGTTGTTCAAGTTTCCCGCGTAGGTGAGCTTGTCTAGGTTGATGACTGCGCATTCCGTCTCGTTGAGCAGGTGACGAACGAAATTGCTCCCTATGAACCCTGCTCCGCCGGTAACGAGGACCCGATCCAAAGAATCACCTGCGGCTCTACTTCAGACTGCGATGTGGTCAGGCTGCACATTGCATGAAGCTCGGAGCGATGATCTTCTTGGTCGTGTACTCGTTCTATTCCGGGCCTTCAACGGAGGCAACCCTCGCAGCAACGTCCTTGCCTGCAGCGGAATCTCACCCATGCTTGAGCCCAGGTGCAAGGCCCCAATCGTAGGGGATCTGTTTCGTGTCGGCTGGAAGCCTGAGCTCATCCGGCTCTGTGTAGTTGTACAACTCGGTTGGAAAGTTTATTACGTAAGCCGTTTCCCTGCCCATGCTCTTGAAGCCGTGATAGACCAGTGGGGGAATCTTCACGAGAAGAGGTTTTCGATCGCCCATGAAGAGCTCGCTGACTTGCTTGTACGTCGGGGAAGATCTTCGGGAATCGTAGAGGGCCAGCTTCAACATCCCCTTGAGGCAAACCACGTTGTCGGTCTGCTTCCTGTGATAGTGCCAAGCTTTCACGACGTCCGGGTACAGTGTGGTCAAATACGCCTGGCCGAACTTCTCAAAGACTTCCCAGTCAGATCTCATCAGCTCCATGAGCCATCCCCGTTCATCCGGTATCGGTTTCAGCTCCCGAACTACGACACCGTCGATCAAGCAAATCGCAACCTTCACGTAGTCTACTAACCGAAGTTTCTTATTACTTTGCGTCACGTCCTACATGTTGGTGCGGCAGGGACGCCGAGGGCAAGAATCATCGTCACTGGGAGCAGCGGATTACTAGGGAGAAGACTCTGCAGCGTTCTGAGAGGTCATCATGACGTTACCGGAATGAGCAGGCACGCTCAGGCCGATCGCAGCAGTATTTCCGTAGACATTACGGAAAAAGAGCGCCTAACGAAGTCAATCTTGGAGATCGCGCCGCATGTGATTGTTCATGCAGCAGCTGAGACGGACGTAGATGGATGCGAAAGCGACAGGGAGGTTGCTTGGAACGTCAATGTAAAAGGGACATCAAATATCGCTGAGAGCTGCGCGAAGATCGGCGCCAAGTTAGTGCTGATCTCAACGGACTATGTTTTCGATGGGGCGAAAGGGAACTACAATGAGGCTGACGAGCCTAACCCTGTTAACTACTATGGTGTCACAAAACTGCAGGCCGAACGTGTTGCAGCGTCGATCTCCTCAGAGTCCCTAATAATTAGGACGAGTGTTCTGTACGGATGGCATCCGAGAAGAATGAACTTCGCTACGTGGATGCTGAACGAGCTGCGCCAAGGCCGGAAGGTCAGGGTCGCTGAAGATCATGTCAATTCTCCTACATATGTCGACAACTTGGCGGAGGTGATTCAGATCGCCATCGAGCGGAACACTGAAGGGATTCTGCACGTTGCGGGAAGCGAGAGAATCACTCGATTTGGATTTGCCCTCAGAATCGCCAAGACATTCGGTCTCGATCAAGCGCTGATTGTACCAGTCAAGTTGCACGATCTGCATCTGATCGCAAAGAGGCCAAGAGATTCGTCTCTCAATGTCGCAAAGGCTGAAGAAGAACTGAACGTCGAATTATTCGGAGTACACCACGGGCTCTATGAGATGATGAAGACAGCCTGATGGGCGGCGTAGTTCTGACTTCAGGTGCGAATCATATTGGATAGGACAGCTCGATCAAGCAAGAGAAGCACACTTATATCGAGAGTGTGTTGATCGATGGATTCTACTCATCACTTCGTTAACGGTGCGACCTCATAGAGGTGTGAGCCGTGAAGGTACTAGTAGTCGGAGGCGCAGGGTATGTTGGCGGAGCCGTCACGGACCTTCTGCTCGAGACCAAGCACGAAGTTCGCGTCTGCGACGCGCTGCTATACGAGGAGTCCTATCGCAAGCCGGTTGACTTTGTTTTTGGTGACATACGTGACAGAGATAAGCTGAAACCGCAGATCAATTGGGCCGATGCGGTCATCTGGCTAGCCGCTCTTGTAGGAGACGGGGCGTGTGCGCTGAATCCGGAGATCACGAAGAGTATCAATCAAGACCCTGTCAAGTGGCTGTCGGAGAACTTCGATGGCCGAATAATCTTCACCTCTACCTGTTCCGTCTACGGCGTGCACGATGCTGTTGTGGATGAGACATCATCGACCAACCCGCTCTCCGTCTATGCGGCGACGAAACTGGAGGCTGAGCATTACCTTCAAAACAAGAACGCCATCACATTTCGTCTGGGAACGCTGTTTGGGGTAAGCGACCTTTTCTCACGCATACGCTTGGATTTGATAGTCAATACGCTTACAGTTAGGGCTCATCGGCAGAGGAAGATCAGCGTTTTCGGCGGAGATCAGTTCCGCCCACTGCTGCATGTGAAGGACGCGGCCCAGGCCATCGTGGATAACCTCGCGACGACTCACACCGGCGTTTTCAATCTTCACAAGCAGAACGTGCGAATCATTGACCTTGCGTATCAAGTCCGGAATCATTTTCCGAATCTGATCATTGAACAGAGCCCCAGGAAGTTTGAAGATGTCCGCAACTATCAGGTGAGCAGCGAAAAGGCTGGAAGAGCCTGGGGATTCAAGCCGGCACGCTCGATCGATGATGGGATTGAGGAGATCAAAGAACTGTTGGACTCCAATCGACTTAAGGACGTAGATGACCCACGATACACAAACCAGATGTTCCTATCCATGTTCAATACGCACAAAGTTGTGGTGAAATGACTTGAATGGGGTGAACATAAATGGACCCGAAGATGAATGAGACCGCTCGATCTCGAGAACCCTACCTTATTCAAGGCGATCTGGTGGTAGACGACCGTGGAGAGGTTGCTTTTGTCAACGATTTCCCCGTCACAGAGGTCAAGCGATTCTACTTGGTATCGAATCACAAGGCCGGCTTTGTCCGCGCTTGGCACGCTCACCGGCGTGAGGTCAAGTACGTGATGGTCGTTCAGGGCGCCGCCATCGTTGCCGCGGTGGCCATCGAC
>CAZUTN010000126.1:0-3849 GCA_964623365.1 uncultured Candidatus Bathyarchaeia archaeon | reverse complement strand
GAGTACTACTGGTGCGTGGGCCAGGTCTTGGACTCGAAGCCTCAGCTTACCCTCGACGATGGAGCCGACCTGGTCTTCACTCTTCACAAGGAGCGAGGCGAACAGATGAGCGCTGTCATCGGAGGAACTGAAGAGACGACGACGGGCGTCCACCGCTTGCGGGCAATGGCAGACGCAGGCGAGCTGAAATACCCCATAGTGGCGGTCAACGACGCAGAAGTCAAGTCTGATTTTGACAATGTCTACGGAACCGGCCAATCCTCTCTAGACGGGATCATAAGGGCCACCAATGTTCTGCTCGCGGGGAAGAACTTCGTCGTCGCCGGATACGGGCACTGCGGACGAGGACTTGCGAACCGAGCAAAGGGAATGGGGGCCAACGTCATTGTCTGCGAAGTCGATCCCGTGAATGCGCTTAGAGCCGCAATGGACGGCTTCCGAGTAATGCCAATGATCGACGCATCGACGGTCGGAGACATCTTCGTCACCGCAACCGGCTGCAAAGAGGTCATCACAGAGAAACACATGAAACGAATGAGGGACGGAGCTATCCTCTGCAATACGGGTCACTTCAACGTCGAGATCTCTACCAAAGATCTCGACCGCTTGGCAAAGCAGAAGCGGGAGATCAGGCCAAACAACACCGAGTACACCTTGAAAGACGGACGAAGGCTCTACCTCCTTGCCGAAGGTAGGCTCGTCAATCTAGGCGCAGCAGAAGGTCATCCTTCAGAAGTGATGGACATGAGCTTCGCGACTCAGTTCTTGTCACTCGTCTACTTGGCCGAGAAAGGCGTAGACCTTCAACCGGGAGTGTACAAGGTTCCGCGCGAGTACGAAAGGCAGATCGCAACCACGAAACTGGAAACGATGGGAATGAAGATCGATACCCTGACGAGCGAGCAAGATGGATACCTGCGCGACTATCGCGAAGGTACTTAGCCAGAACACCAGAACCTACAGCGTGACTCGAACTCTGCCCTCTTCGGGCCCCCTGACAACAACGAGAGACACAACATCCCCGGCTGTCCGACTCTTGATTTCGCTCTGAAGATCTCCCATGGAATCCACCTGTCTGTCACCGATCGCTACGATCACATCGCCGGGCTGCAGTTCTGCGCGCTCGGCTGGGCTTTCTGGAATGATCCGCATCACTAGAATCCCGGCATCAGCGGTCAAGTTGTACCTTCTGGCAAGTTCACGTGAGACATCGATGCCAATAACACCCAGCCAAGGTCTGGTAACTCGCCCATATTTCACAATGTCCTCCAACACTGCCTTGGCCGTGTTGATCGGGATCGCGAAGCCGATACCCTGAGCCCCTGGAATGTTCGCCGTGCTGATTCCGACCACTTTCCCCGTCAAGTCAAGAAGAGGCCCACCGCTGTTCCCAGGGTTGATTGAAGCGTCTGTCTGAATCAAGTTTTCGTAGACTCTTTCCGCGAGGATGTGACGGTTCAGTGCGCTCACTACGCCTACGGTCACGGAGGGACCGCCAACGAGACCAAACGGGTTTCCGATCGCGACTACCGTTTGACCCACCTTAAGCTCGCTTGAATCTCCCATTTCTGCTACAGGGAGGTTCTGAGCGTCGATCTTCGCCACTGCGAGATCGTTGGCGGGGTCTGAGCCGACGACTTTTCCTTCGAAAGCTCTTCCGTCCGTTAGGGCCACTTCTATCTCACGAGAACCTGCAGTGATGTGATGGTTAGTGAGTATGTGCCCTCGGCGGTCAATGATGAATCCGGAACCAAGTCCCCGAGCCGGATGCACGTGTAAGAACGCGTCCCGCTCGAAGCGGAGCGTGTTGATGTTGACCACGCTCGCCTCCACTTTCTCGATGGCCGCGATTACATCGTCGTCTCGCGACATCTCTCCTCGACCGCTCGCCACATCTTCTCATTGACTCAAAAAGGTGCCGAAAGACGTGGCGTTCTGGCTGGCGTCGCTCGATCTGCTCGCTCTCCGCACGAAAGTGTTAGCGAACGGGGGTTACTCACCGTACCCAGCTGCAGAAGGAGGATTTCTCAGTTTCCGCTCCATCCCTGAATTTCTGGGTATGAAAATGGCCCCGATCCAAGATCTGGTTCCGTTTTCGCCCTATTTCGGCCGCTCGGCAGGCCTCAATCGAGGGGCTATATCCCCTTTTTGGCAAAGGCTTATATAGATCTGGCCTGACGCTATTATGCCTTCCGGCCAAATGGCCGCCTTCCGTTCCTGACTTCGTCGTGAAGGTACGTTTTGGCGACAGATGGCTTGGGCATGCCCTAGTGGGTAGGGTGTAGGAGAAATGGCCGCAACGACAAAGAAGATCGGAAAGATAACGAACTGCCCCGAATGTGGCAGCAGCAACCTCGTCGAAGACTTTGACCTAGGCGAGGTTATCTGTCAGAATTGCGGCCTCGTTCTGAGTGAACATGCGATCAATCGTGGACCCGAGTGGCGCGCTTTTACCAAGGAAGAGAGGGACGAGCGAGGGCGCGTAGGACTCCCGACCTCCTTTTCCATCCACGACAAAGGCCTGTCGACGGTTATCGACAGAGTGAATAGAGACGCATACGGGCGGCAGCTGCCGCTGGCAACGCGCCTCGAGATGCTCAGGCTTCGAAAATGGCAGATCAGGACTCGCGTTCATTCATCTGCTGATCGAAACCTTGCTCAGGCAATGGCTGACCTTGACAGACTAACTGACAAGCTTCACATTCCCAATCCGGTCAAGGAGAGAGCTGCAATCATCTATCGGAAAGCCCTTGAGAACGGGCTTGTGAGGGGCAGATCAATTGCAGCAATTGCAGCAGCGTCTCTCTACGCCGCATGCAGGCTCTCTGAAACACCGAGAACGCTTAAGGATCTGGCCGCGACTACGCGCATACGCAAGAAAGATGTCGCTCGATGCTATCGACTCCTAGTGAGGGAACTTGACCTCAGGATGCCGGTCGAAGATCCGGTCAAGTGCGTCTCGAAGATCGCGACGAAGGTCGACATCAGTATGCCGACTCAGCGACGGGCAATGGACATCATCAACGACGCTAGGAGGAAAGGCATCGTCGCAGGCAAAGACCCGATGGGTCTCGCCGCTGCAGCCCTGTACGTCGCATGCGTCCTTGAACAGGAGAAGAAGACGCAGAAAGAGATCGCTGAAGTCGCAAACGTCACCGAGGTCACTGTCCGCAACAGGTACAAAGGCCTCAAAGAGTCCCTGAAGCTCAACGTCTAGCTTGGCAGTACGTTATCATCCTTCTTTTTTTCGCGAAGCACCGCTGCACTGTGCTAGTTTGTGTTCTCTCGAGGATAGCGTTCTCGCTGAGCCCGAACATGGGCTTCCACAGTTGCCGGGCTGAAACGATTGGGTGAATGTTGACATCTTCCTCATGTAACACGTTCATCTCGTCACGAGCCTTCTCGTAGTTGACATTGGGCACGAACAGATCCGTGATTCGTATCCGCTTGGTCTTGAGGATCCCAACGAGCTTGCCAGTTTCAGCGCCGAAGCCACCGAGGCCGCCGACCGGTCCCACGTCGAGTTTGATGCCAATCGTACCCGTCGTCACCTTCGAGGGAGGACATCGAATGCTTGCCAGTTCAGATACGAGTGCTACAAGCATAGTCAGTCCAGCACTGGACCCCGAGACCCCTTGACCTGGCGCGCCCTCCGAAAGGCTTCTCATCTGGAAGTGGACGTGCAGTTGGTCGAGCTCAATTCCAGCGGCATTCCACAACCATCCTCTGACTGCTTCAACGGCGTTCTCTGCGCTCTGAATCACCGAATGGTCCGGAACAGCGAGTTGACCTAGGATGGCCGAAGTTGCTTGCCCCGTCACGGAGACCTGCCGCTCACCTGCTATCAAG
>CAZUTN010000125.1:0-3850 GCA_964623365.1 uncultured Candidatus Bathyarchaeia archaeon | reverse complement strand
TGCTGTGTCTGGGTGGATCTCAACAAGGGGATGCGGATGGATCTGTCTAAGCCAAGGGATGTTCCTGTGTTCCGAGTGAAAGTAGACCGGAGATCGTCTACCGGTTGACAAGATCAGGGGGTACTTCTTTGCTAGGTCCGGTCGACTGACTGGTGTGAACGGGGGCTCCTCGTAGTGGGGCAGAGGCTCCAGCCCCCACTCCTCGCGGATGGAGGAGTAGAGCTCGATCTTCCCGGACGGGGTTTGGAATCCAGGTTTCCTGTCCTTGCGCAGCAGTCCCTTCTCGTATCTGTGATACGGAGTGCTAGGGTGGCCTTCCGTAGGCAGAGCCCAGCCGCCTTTCTTCTGCAGTTCACGATATGTCATGCCGGACGGTTTCAGAATCTCATCGAAAAGATCATGGATCGTATTCCATCTGAAATCCGGGTCGAATCTCTTGGCTAGCTCGAAGTTTATCTCCACGTCCGGTTTGCACTCGTCTACGACTATTGCCTTGTTGATGGTTTGAAGGGGCACCCACCAGCTCCTGATCCCATCCTTTTCCAGAAAGGTCGCCGCCGGGAGGACAATATCAGCCAGTTCTGTCGTGGGGGTGTGAAATAGGTCGACGGCAACTACGAATTCAAGCTTCTTGATGGCTTCCACCCATTTCTTGGGATCCAAGCCTATGCCGCCAATGGGATTGCATGCCTGTATCCACATGCCCTTGATTGGGTAGGGGTGGCCTGTGAATATCTGTTCAAGAACCAGGTCTGTCTGGGCGCGCCAGATGAATCTGTTCAAAGGGCCGTACCTGTCGGCTCCAATTCTCTTCCGGTCAGTTTCCTTGGACTTTAGCTTGATCACGCCTTCCGCGCCGGGGAGGGCATACGCAACCGCGTCGAAGGCATAGCGGGAGATTACGTTCCCGCCGGGTACGTCCAAGTTTCCGGTTAGGCACCAAAGGCAAGTTATCGCTTGAGCTGTGGGAGTGACTGCGGGGGTCATGTCGATTGGCACTCCCCAGTGTATGGATGCCGGTCTGCTCTTTGCGTACAGGATAGCTGCGTCCCTGATGTCTTCCGCGGGTACCAGCGTGGTTTCTGCCACTCGCTCAGGCGGATACCTGTTCACTTCTTCGCAGAATACATCCCAGACAGTCCTAGCCTGCACGCGAGTTCCATCTTTCAGCTGGACTTGAAAGTCTCCTGTCAGCGCCGGCTTTACGTTGG
This sequence comes from uncultured Candidatus Bathyarchaeia archaeon, assembly GCA_964623365.1. Classification (GTDB taxonomy): domain Archaea; phylum Thermoproteota; class Bathyarchaeia; order 40CM-2-53-6; family 40CM-2-53-6; genus CAVPLU01. The sequence continues at coordinate 2,639 of CAZUTN010000125.1, read as the reverse complement.
GTGACCTGTACCAAACCTCATCCGAGTCCCAGACAATCGGCTTCTCATTCTCGGTATCCCAGACGACGAAGTTGCTTTGAGATCCGCCCTGAACCAGTTCGGTCTCCCTAAGCAGTCTGCCCGTATCACGCCGAATGAGATGATGTCCGTTGGTCCATTTCTCAACGAAGTCTCTGTCGTACAGTCCTTCGTTGATCATGATGTTGAGGAAGCCCATCGCCAAGGCGCCGTCTGTTCCTGGTCTCAGTCTGAGCCATTTCGTGGCCCTTGAGGCGAACCAGGACAACCGCGGGTCGATGGCGATGATCTTCGCGCCTCTCTTCATGAGGTCGACTATCCAGTGTCCGAATATGTTGTCCGGGCAGGTGGCCGGGATATCGTAGCCCCAGACCACGATGCACTCGGGCGTCCTGTACGTAGGACTGTCGTACCGCTCGGCCAGCCATTGTCCGGCGTCAATCACGCAGTAGTCGCCTTGGACGGTTTCAACGGCTGAGATTCTTGGGCTGTAGCAGGCTATGCCGCTGAGGCTGAACATGACGTTGGGGCTACCGTAGGCGTAGGCGAGCATGCATATCCATGGTCCGATGTCTCTGCCCGTTCCCATGGCGAAGATGAGGCTCTCCGGACCATGATCCTGACGTATCTGCTTCATTCTCCGCTCTATGAGGTCGAAAGCCTCATCCCAGGAGATCTTCTCCCACTTTCCTTCTCCACGTTCTCCAACACGTATCAGCGGGTGTCTGAGGCGGTCCGGGTGATACACGTATTGGGTCATTGCAAGAGCTCTTGAGCAAAGGCGACCCTGATTCCAAGGGTGCTCAGGATCGCCCTCGATCTTGACCAGCTTGCCATCCTCAACGTACGCGAGCACCCCGCAGCCACCATGGCAGCCAGGCCCAGCCGACCAAGTTGTGGTTCTCAACACCCGAACGTTCCCGCGGCTCACCTACAAGTCACCTCTTACGGACAGAATCCGTTCAGGTAGGAAACACTTCCTCCGGACATGCCTCCGGTCTAGGACGACCGTGGGGATTTAGCTGTTGTCTGCGCGGATTCTCCTTCAAGACTACGAAGGGGCTGGGCAACCCGAGCCGCTGCGACGCACTGTTCAGCAAGAGCGCTTCGACTGACATTTTCGCCGAGCTTTCAGGAGCTATGTGAACTCACGGCACATGAGAAAAGTGCTGACGCGAACTCAACCGAGTCCGCATTCTGAGCTTGACTCAAAGTTCTACTCCTAGGGAAAGACACGGATAGGAACTGTGGGGGCCCGGTTAGGTTACATTTCACTTCTCTGGCCAACGAAATCCAGGGCGGACAGAGGCTAGGGCCCGGCGTCCATTTGAGTGATGGAATTCCCAAGCGGTCGCTGTCGCTCCGTGCTCCAACAGTGGCGGTAGTCGGCATAGCACTACTCCCTTCGGCGACTCCGCCTAGCGACCTCCGCACGGGGGCTCTCCAAATTCAGTCTCCTCCGGTCGCCAGGGAGATCTAGCCCGATCCTCACCGACCGCAAGGGTTAGAATCAGTGAACAGTTCTAGCTTCCGCTGAGTGGTCGGCTGAATGTTCAGCGCCAAGAAGTTTGTCGCCACGAAGACTGAGGAGCTTCGGAACAGAATCGGGTCTGAACGGGTTCTTGCCGCCTGTTCAGGAGGAGTCGACAGTACAACGGCAACATGTCTCGTGCAGAAGGCTGTTGGAAGGAACTTCCTTGCAGTGTTCATCGACGACGGAATGAGGAGAGAGAACGAGTCTAGGTGGGTCATGGGGCTTCTTGGAAGGTTAGGGATCGATGCTAAGCTGTTTGAGAGATCTGTGACCTTCTTCTCTGCTCTTCGAGGACTAAGAGACGCTGAAGAAAAGAGGAAGAAGTTCAGAGAGACATTCTACACAATACTCGGCCAGATAGCAGAGGCGGAGGGTACAAGGTACCTTGCTCAGGGAACGATCGCAGCTGATGTCGCTGAGACGGTAGGCGGCGTCAAAAGTCAACACAACGTACTGGAACAGATCGGAATAGATCCGAGGACATTCGGATTTGAGCTGATCGAACCCCTCAGAGACCTCTACAAGCCTGAGGTTCGAGCCGTTGCAAGATATCTTCGCCTTCCTACGGAAGTGTCTGAGAGGATGCCCTTTCCAGGACCTGCGCTCTCGATCAGAGTGGTCGGCGAAGTGACCCCTGAGAAGGTGGCGACCGTAAGGAAGGCGACCGCGATCGTGGAACACGAGACCAGAAGGCTGAAAGCGTTCCAAAGTTTCGCGGTGCTCTTGGACGGAAAGGCTACTGGGGTCAAGAACGGGAGGAGAGTTTATGGCGACCTGATTGCGGTGAGAATCGTGGCCTCAAAGACCGCCATGTCCGCCAGAGCTATGCCGGTTTCGTTCGGGTTGCTTCAAAGAATTGCCAAACGAGTCACCGGGGAGATTCCCTCCGTCGTCAGATGCCTCTATGACGTGACTGACAAGCCCCCCTCAACTATCGAGTTTGAGTAGAACCGTTGAAATCTCCAAATTGTTCTATGACGGACTTCGTGCTCAAGTCAAAGCCTTATCAACGTCTTGACCTTCACCCCGAGCTCCCTCTCCACGCGCTCCACGCTTCCCAGTTCTACTCTCTCGATCACTGCAACAA
>CAZUTN010000124.1:0-3864 GCA_964623365.1 uncultured Candidatus Bathyarchaeia archaeon | reverse complement strand
TCTCCCACAACACGGCGAAGAGTCAGCTTCTCCAGTACGTGGCACGCGTTGCGCCGAGGGGTCTGTACACTAGCGGGAGAGGCTCAACCGCTGCTGGACTGACGGCCGCCGTCGTACGAGAGAAGGCCGGTGGTCTAGTGCTTGAGGCGGGCGCGCTGGTGCTCGCGGACAAGGGCGTCTGCTCAATAGATGAGATCGACAAGATGAGGCCCGACGACCGTGTCGCGATACATGAGGCGATGGAGCAGCAAACCGTTAGCGTCGCCAAAGGGGGAATTGTGGCGACATTGAACGCGCGGGCGTCAGTGCTTGCTGCTGCGAATCCGGCGCTTGGGAGGTACGACCCTTACAGGAACATTACTGAGAACATCAACCTGCCCGTGACCATTCTTTCTAGGTTCGACCTGATATTCGTCATGCGGGACGCTCCTGATTCCGAGACGGACGGGAAGATGTCGGAGCACATTCTGGCGTTGCATAGGACCAGAGCCACGCCTGAGGAAGTCCCGCTGAGCCCTGAGATGTTCCGCAAGTACGTCAGCTACGCTCGTCGAATCGAACCCGTCCTCACCGAGGAAGCCGCGAAGGAGCTCAGAGACTTCTACCTTAGGATGCGTTCAACGTCGACCACTGCAGAGTCACCGATCGCGATCACTCCCCGCCAACTGGAGGCGCTGGTCAGGCTCTCGGAGTGTCGAGCCCGATCTTTTCTGAGAAAGGAGGTCACGATAGAGGATACGGACGCGGTCATCAGGCTGATGACGATCGCGCTTCAGGATGTTGGAATCGACACAACCACGGGAAAAATGGATATCGACGTAATAATGACCGGAAAACCGAAGAGCCTCCGTGACAGAATGCAATCAATCCTCGGCACCGTAGTCATTCTTGAACGCGAAACCGGAACCGTGCTAGAGTCGAAGCTGTACGACGAACTCTCGAAGAAAGCAGAGCTGTCGGAGGCTGAGGCACGCACTTTGGTGAATCAGCTCATTAGGGACGGGATATTGTATTCGCCGAAACCGGGTCATCTGAAGCGAACCGCCGCTTAGGCTGAGGAAGCAACCGTTCCTTGAGAGTTGAAGAGCTCCCGATCTCGGATCAGGCAAGACGCGTCCTCTTGGAGAATGGATACGATACCCTGTACCCGCCACAGATTGACGCCATAAACGCGGGCGTACTCATCAGCAAGAACGTCGTCCTCGCCAGCCCAACGGCATCAGGGAAGACCCTCGTAGCCGAGCTAGCAGTCCTGAAGAAGATTCTCGATGGCCAAGGTAAAGCGCTGTACTTGACCCCTCTGCGAGCCTTGGCAAGTGAGAAGTACGAAGAGTTCCAGAAGTACTCCACCCTCGAGAAACCCGACGGACACAGAATCAGGATAGCGATAACAAGCGGGGACTACGACCGCTCCGACGAGCATCTCGGCAGCTACGATATCGTCATCGCGACCAACGAGAAAGCAGATTCTCTTCTGCGTCACAAAGCGAAATGGATCTCAGACATTGTGCTAGTGGTGGCCGACGAGGTTCACTTGCTTAACGAGGCAGAGAGAGGTCCAACCCTGGAGGTCGTTCTGACACGTCTTAGAAAGCTGAACCCGAAGATACAACTGTTAGCGCTCAGCGCTACGGTCAGAAACGCCGCAGAAGTGGCCGATTGGATAGGGGGCTCGGCCGTCACCACGGAGTGGAGACCAGTTCCGCTAAGGGAGGGCGTCTACTGTCAGAATGAGATCCATTTCAAGGATGGCTCCGCCAAGACAATTCAGCCTATCACCGGCAATCCGATCATGGACATTTCGCTGCAGACAATCCGAGAAGGCGGCCAAGCGCTTCTGTTCACTGAAACCCGTAGGTCAGCTGTTGAGACGGGAAGGCGAGCTTCAGCTGTTCTCAGTAGAGCAATATCGCCGAGAGAGAAACGGTCCTGTGAGACGGTGACGCGTCGGATCAGAACAAGCGGCGAGAAGACCAGGCTTGGTGAGATGCTGGCGGATCAGGTTAGTCTCGGCGCAGGGTTTCACCACGCGGGGCTTCATAGCGGGCATAGGAGAATAGTTGAAGACGCCTTCAGGGAAGGCAAGATCAAGATCCTCGCGGCCACACCGACTCTGGCTGCTGGCGTCAACCTACCCGCGCGACTTGTTGTGATCACGAGCCACGAGCGATATGAGGCAGGCTACGGCAGATATCCGATCTCAGTGCTAGAGTACAAGCAGTTTTGCGGCCGTGCCGGCCGGCCCAAGTACGACCAATACGGGGAAGCCGTCCTCATGGCACGAACCGAAGAAGAGCGGGACGCTCTCTTTGAGAACTACGTCCTCGCAGACCCCGAACGCCTGTGGTCTAGACTAGGAGTCGAGAAGGTCCTACGACCGCATGTCTTATCGACGATTGCGACGGGCTTTGCGCACACGGAGGGAGGCCTGCGCGACTTTTTCTCTAGCACATTCTATGCCTACCAATACGGGCCAAGGGCTATCGGTTCGCGCATGGCCGAAATACTGGCTTTCCTCGCCAAGGAGGAAATGATCGAATACGACAAGCGAGAGCTGGCAGCAACAAGGTTTGGGCGCAGGGTCTCAGAGCTCTACATCGATCCCGCATCCGCGGTCATCATCAGAGACGGGCTCTACAGGCGAGCAACAGAGCTGACAGAATTCAGCTACTTGCACCTCATCGCACGCACGCCAGACATTGCGCCTCGAGTATATCCCAGACGCGGGGAAGACGAAAAGCTTGCCGCGATCGCTTCCCAAAGGGCGGGGCAGTTCATGTGCGAAACTCCAGAGGACCTCGAAGCATCCTTCGATCTCGGGTACGAGGACTTCTTGGCCGAGGTCAAGACCGCGGCAGTTCTGCTGGACTGGATCGAGGAGACCCCAGAGGACACGATACTCGAGACTCATAGAGTGGAACCAGGCGACCTAATGAGACTGGTACAGATCTCTGACTGGCTTCTCTATTCCGCCCACGAGCTTGCCGAACTCTTCGGACATAGAGACCTGCGCAAACCTGTCGAACAGTTAAGATTGAGAGTGGAGAAGGGCGCGAAAGCGGATCTAATACCGCTATTGGGCTTGCAGGGAGTGGGCCGAGTGAGGGCTCGAGCCTTGCACAACGCCGGATTGAAGACCATCGAAGACATACGGAAAGCTTCCCCGTCGGAACTAGCTGAGATTCCGCTGATCGGAACCAAACTGGCGAAGAAGATCAAGGAACAGGCAGGCGGACTGATCAAGTCCGAGGAATGGGAAGAACTCAGATCGATCCGCCAGGAGACTGAGCAGAGCCTGCTCACGGAATACTCGAAGGGCGACTACGAATCGAACTAGGAAGCTAATCCCCGAACGCGGCGCTCCTGACGGGTCCTCTCGATGGCTCGACGAATCAAATCCATCGTTCTTCCGAGGTAGTTTCGTGGATCGAAAACGAAGTCCAACTCTTTTTCCGACAGGAGCTTAGCAATCTCAACGTTTTTCCGAACGAGATCTTGAAACGGTTTCTGGTCAGTGATGCTGTCGATCGACAGGGTTCTCATCAGCTTGAAGGCTCTTGGCCTTTCAATGCCTTTCTTCACGAGCGCGCTCAGAAGAGCCTCCGATAGTTCCATGCCTCCCGTGAGGTCTAGGTTCCGGGCCATACGATCCGGTGAGACCCATAGGCCTGCGAGAACATGATTGATGCCAGCAAGGATATGGTCGGTGAGTATGAATGCCTCCGGAATAGTGAAGCGTTCCGCCGCGGACTGGGTCAGATCCCTCTCGTGCCATGTGACCACCGATTCAAGAGATGGCTGAACAAGGCTGCGGACGACCTTGGCGACGCTTGATATGTTCTCAGAGATCCTTGGGTTCATCTT
>CAZUTN010000123.1:0-3971 GCA_964623365.1 uncultured Candidatus Bathyarchaeia archaeon | reverse complement strand
CACACAAAGCGACCGAGCGCAAGCGAGGCAAGCGAGCGACACACGAAACGAAAGGACTTGAGTTAGTGCATGGTCCTGTTTATGGCGAGCCAAATTTCTGTGGCGCTCTGCTTTTGATGCGGATCGTTCATTCTTGTAGCGTTAGTGGCAGCTAGAGGCTGTTTGCCGCTTGATTGGCTAAGGAGATGCCCTTCTGAGCTGATTGGTGGAGGGAGCCATCGCACCTAGCCTCCGACCCTCATAACCATCTGACTTGCTAATGAAACCGAAAACATGTCATGTGTACGCGTGGGGGCCATGTCGGCTCGGACTGTCATACCGACCTCGACGCGGCCACGGCACCAACTATCCGGTCAGAGGTCACTAGAGCTCAGTGTTACTTGAGACCCTGCAGAGGAGTTCCATTCAGGTCCATGTTATCGCTCCGCTCGCTGCAAGGGTTCCGTCTGGCCAGAGCGCGCAAAGCTGCTTGCTCCTTTTCGAGGAACCCTGTGAGGAATACCGCGTATTCACATGGATGCTCATTCTGCAGCAGGGATTTTATGATCTTGACTTTCCCTTGCTTGCCGTGCGTGACTCTTGAGATAACGTATTCAATCGTATCCTTGCGTACGTTGCAGAGCCACGTCTTCTGACCGCTCTTAACCAGTTTGTAGTAGGGGCAGGTCTTGTACTTCAGTGTAAACCCACCTTCAAAGTACTCTATTTCGACGTCGATACCTATCTCCCTGTAGATCTGCGTCAGTCTGTCACCTACTTCTGTGATCGTCCAAGGGTAGTCTTCAGGAAACAGCTCCTCCAACTGTGCCTTTTCAAATGCGAACGCTTCTTCTGCAGAGTCACAGGACATTCCGTCGATGAGGGCCTGCACTATCTTCTTTCGAGACACGGGCTCTAGTGGCGGCTTCTCCGACAGTTTCACAATGAAACTTAGCAGATTCTGAAAAACCGAGCTTGAAGCCTCATAGCCCAGTTCTTTGAACATGGACTCTATGAGTGTCCGCTGGCCGTTCATCACAAGCGGATCGATCCTCTTGAATATCATCGTAATGTGTTTATCGTCGACAAACCGAACTTCCGCGTCTGGTTGGGTCGCACTAGTGTTCTTGAGGACAAAGTTGCGTAGGAATCTCTGGATCTTTTGCGGATCGTTTCTTGCAAGGATGCGAATGGCGTTAGCGACGCGGACACCCATGACCTTGTACGTGTCGTCGAATATTTGTCTGTGGGCTTCATATGTTTTCAATGCGAAGGAATCAAAGAGCTCGCGAGGGATCGGGATAACGTCCAAGAATTGTTTACCGATTGTTTGAAAAAGGCTTAACTCGGCAAGTTGGTCAAGAATGCTTTGGTCTTCTGCGCCTACATATTGAAGTGTCATGTTCACAGCGGTGTGTTCGACTGAATACGCTAGGAGCTTCCATCCTCGGCTCGCAAGCATGACGGAAAACGCTGCGACAGATACTCGGGCTACGGCAGGAGTGGTTGCCTGAAAGACTAGTTCTAGCGTGTTCTTTCCTTTCTCTGTCAGTATCTTGGCCTGTTTGAACCAGTTCACTCTGACGCATGCGGAAAGGAGGCCCTTCACAAAATCCTTTGGTTCCTTTGGAAGCTCACCCACGTCCAAAGCGGTCCTCAAGTCTTCTATGATGGACCCGAGATCGGTCACCGGCTCTTCCAGATGCTTCTCAGCCCAAGTCATGAAGGCCGGGCCAACTAGCATCAGGCTGTTTCTGAATAGGCTCGGTGCCACGTTTGCCAGCCTCCTTTCAATCCCTTGGTTTAGAAGCTCATCGGACTCTCTCTTTCTCAGAGAGTAGACTTCGGGGCGAATCATCTTGATGGCAATATCTTCACCCATCACGCGAAGATCGAAAGGCGCTTCAATTCCTTCTAATATTGAGGCAACTTGAAATGCCAGGATCTCCGGCAGACGTTTGAAAGTCCTAGGCCTCAGAATTGCCGTGCTGTCTATTTCGTTATGGGAAGCGATGTCAAACATTCGCGTTAGGTTCTGTATTTCCTGCAGAATCAGAAGAAAGTCCTTGAAGGTTGAGGGGGATTTCCAAGTACTTGATCTCTTAAGAATTTCAATAGCGTTTCCCGCTTCTGTCTTCTGGTCTTGCATGAAGTCGTCAATGGTCTTGTCTCCAAGTCCAACTTCAAGGAGACCGTCTAGGGTTTTTCTTCGGACGGATGTCAAATCGAGGACTTGTCTAAGGTTCGCCTGTTCTGCGGCGCTGGCCCTTACTGCGCAATCGTCGCATGTACCAATTTTCTCCACCCTGAGGAGCGTCTCTATGGCTTTCTCAAGAACGCGGCTCTTCGTGCCGTAGTTTCTTGCTAGTTCCTCAAGTGTATCGTCAGTTTTTTTCGTTATCGTAGTGTGAAGATGTACTGACATGTCGCTCTGCACAGTTGGCCTAGGTGCTCCTCTTAAGGGTATGTTCATAAGAGTCCAAGGATGTACATGCGGCGCTGGCAAAGAAAAAGGGGGAGAGATGGACACTAAGAGGCTATGGGCGGACTGAGGGCCATTCCCTTTCGTGCTAGCGTGGCGTCAGCAACTCTTCGAACGGCCAACATGTACGCTGCCGTTCGCATGTTTACATCGCGTTGTCGCGCCATCCGGAGGACCTCTTTGAACGCCTTAGTTATGGTATTCTTGAGTTTGGCTCGCACTTCCTCCTCGGCCCAGTAGAAGTTCATTTGATTCTGCACTTGCTCAAAGTAGCTGACAATGACGCCGCCTGAGTTCGCTAATATGTCAGGAATCACGAATATCCCCTTTCTGAACAAGACATCGTCGGCTTCCGGTGTTGTCGGTCCGTTGGCGCCCTCCGCCACGATCTTCGCCCTAATACTGGTGGCATTTGCCCCCGTGATCTGATTCTCCAGAGCTGAGGGAACCAAGATGTCGCATTCCAGTTCCAACAGTTCTTCGTTCGATACTGGTCCGCTGTCAGGATAGCCAACTACTGAGCCTGTCTTGTTCTTATGCTCATAGACCCTCACAGGATCCAAGCCATCTGGACTGTAGATGCCGCCCTTTGAGTCTGAAACTGCAACAATTTTGCAGCCAATTTCGCGGAGCAAACATGCCGCGTGGTACCCGACGTTTCCATAGCCTTGCACGGCTACCGTGGCGTTTTTTAGGTCGATACCCAAGTGCTTTGCTGCCTCAACAACCGTGTACATCACGCCCCTTGATGTCGCTTCATTTCTTCCAAGGGAACCGCCGACGTTGACTGGTTTGCCTGTTACCACTCCAAAAGCGGGATAGCCCACGATCTCGCTGTATTCGTCCATCATCCACGCCATCGTTTGTGCGTCGGTATAGACATCTGGCGCTGGCACGTCAGTAGAAGGCCCTATGAACTTCGCAATAGTGCGAGCAAAGCCTCTTGTCAAGCGTTCCAACTCAGCCTTTGACATTTTCTTTGGGTTGCATCTGATTCCGCCTTTTCCGCCGCCGAGTGGCAGTCCGGTGACAGCGGTTTTCCAAGTCATCCATGCTGCTAAGGCTGTCACCTCATCTATTGTTAGATCAGGGTGATAACGTATGCCGCCCTTGGTCGGTCCTAATGCGTCGTTGTACTGTACGCGGTAACCCGTGAAAACGCGGACGCTGCCATCATCCATGACCACAGGGATGCTAACAATGAAGGCTCGCATCGGATGCTTCAGTATTTCATGGATCGAGGACTCAAGGCCCAGTTTCTTGGCAGCTATATCAAGCTGTCTAAGGGCGGCCCCGTAAGGGTTTACTGGAGTAGGGGTTATCTCCGCCAAAGTTTGTGTCCTAGCGAACGTAGCTTGCTGAAGCTTTTCAACCAAGTTTTGGAGAGTTTCCCTTGCCACTTCGGCGTTCTTGCCATGGAACCACTGGTAGGCATCGGCCAAGATTTCAGCTCTCGTTGAGAGAAGAGATCCTGCGGATGTCATCTTCGGTTCCTCAGAGAAATAGTCGA
>CAZUTN010000122.1:2327-3978 GCA_964623365.1 uncultured Candidatus Bathyarchaeia archaeon | reverse complement strand
ATCTCTCGTCGAGAACTTGTTTTATCGTGGCTGTAACGGGTTCTTCGGTTCCCTTGCTGCGAAGTTGAAGCGGAAGTATTCGAATCTTCTTTTGCGCAACTTCATCAATGCATGGACATGTAGGCTCTTCCGGATCATGGAAGAACTCGAACTCCATTATTGTGAACTCTCTAAGGCGAATTGGCCCCTGACGAGGCGAGATCTCATTTCTCAGAGCAGTCCCGATCTGGGCTACAGCCATCGGCATCTTTTTCCTAAGCGCCTCGTAGACGCGCTTGAAGTCAACAAACATGCCTTGAGCTGCTTCAGGCCGCCCGTAGGCCACCGACTCACTATAGGGGCCTATTGTGGTTCGAAACATTGTGGAGAAGTACTCGGGCTTTGATAGCTGACCACCGCATTCGACACATCTGATCTGTCTTTCGTTGATCGTCTGTTCTATCTGCTCGAGCGAGAACGTCTCCGCTTGGATGCCCGCGGCCTCCCTGAGAAGCTGATCAGCCTTGAATCTGCGCTTGCAGCTAAGGCATTCGACCATCGAGTCTTTGAACTGATCTACGTGCCCTGATGCCTGGAAGATTCGCTCAGGAGTTATGATCGGCGTTGAGATCTCGACGAAGCCGTGTTTCCTGATGAATGTGTCAAGCCACTTCTCTATGATCCGTCTTTTGAGGACGGTTCCGAGCGGTCCGAGGTCGAGGAATCCGCTGACTCCGCCGTAGATCTCGAATGATGGCCAGAAGAAACCTCTTCTTCTCGCCAGGTCGGCAACCATCTCATACTTGTCCAGCTTCGGCAAGTATCTCCATCGCCATACTGACCTGTTCCCTGCATCTCTGTTTTCAGACAAAACTTAAGCATAGTGCAGTGCTCGCGTGGTCAAGATGTTCCATCGGATCGATCCTGGTGCTGGCAGAGTTCTCTCTTGGCGAGCTCAACGAGATTGTGAAAGAACGCTTCTCCTCGCATCGGCCCCTTCCCAATTCCGGAACAACTCGAGTCGAATCTGACCTCCAGCACTCCCTCTTCCGAACGACCGAGTGAGAAAGGATAGAATCTGCAGATCAAAGGCCGCACCCCATAGATGGAGCACCACGACCCTTGCAGAAACACGCACCTTCCTTCAACCTTCTTCATCTTCCTCTCGTACGGAAAACGGCCATGCGTTGATACGCTGAACTCTTGCGGGCTAATTCTCTTTGCGCGCGCAATATGCTCGATGTCGCTCGCAGTGAGCAGTATGTTCCTATTTCGCGGCGAGACATCGCGACACGAATTTGCGCACCGGACACAGACCCACCTCAAATGGTCGGGATATCGGACCTCTTCACCGTCTATGCTGAAACGCAATAGAGACCGAGGCGAAGGCTTAGGCGAGCCGTGTCTCTTTCGAGTGGGCTGATCCAAGTTTGAGCCTCGCATTGTCGTCCAGATCCCAGAGACCGGATGGTACCACGAGCATGGACGAATCCTGAACTGAGATACCGAGTGGCCTTCGAATCAGGGCGCTTGATCGTCTCTATCTTGCCTTGACGCGCTTCACCACGGGAGGCCTCACTTTCTTGAGAACCCTGTAGCCGCAGAACGGGCACTTTGTCTCGGGCGTCATCGCCAGCTGATCCAGGGTGAGCTTCTCCCCGCAGCTGATGCA
>CAZUTN010000122.1:0-2227 GCA_964623365.1 uncultured Candidatus Bathyarchaeia archaeon | reverse complement strand
CAGGTTCTCCTTGTTGCCGCTAACCATTTCTACCCACGATAGGCGTTTCACTTTGGAGGCTAGACAGGTTTGATCAAGAGGCTCACCGTCTCCGATGTGGACTTGTGCGTGGGCTGCCAATGTTGTATGATGGCGTGCAACAGACGTTTTGGTGTTGGAGGAACAGCCAAGTCGGCCATCCACATCAGGTCGGCGGGAGGGATAGAGAACGGTTTCGTCGTCGTGGTATGCAAAGCCTGCGCCGACCCGCCCTGCATGAGAGTATGTCCAACCGGCGCATTGGGGAAGAGGCCGAACGGTGGAGTCCTTTTGGACGTGGGGAGGTGCATCGGGTGCAAGCATTGTGTTGACGCATGTATGATAGGTGCGATATTCTGGGACGGTACCAGCGAGAAGCCGATGATATGTGTTCACTGTGGCTATTGCGTCGACTACTGCCCCTACGGCGTGATAGGGATAGAGAAGAGAAACCAGGTGCAGGCTGCATGAGAGATACGCCGTTGCATGTCCTGCACGTAGACCTGTCGAAGAAGAGGTTCTGGGTGGAAGATAGGGGAGACCTTTTTGATCAGCGGATCGGTGGCACAGGAGTGGCCATAAATCTCCTCAAAGAAGAATGCCCGAAAGGCGTTGATCCATTCAGCCCGGAGAATCCGATAGTATTCGCGGTAGGGCCCTTCACAGGGTTGTACCCGATGGCTTCGAAATCTGTTGCGATGTTCAAGTCTCCGCTTACAGGCAACCTCGGAGAGAGCCACTGTGGTGGCAGGAGCGCAGTCGCCATAAGGTTGGCTGGCTACGGTGCAATAGTGGTCAAGGGCGCAAGCGAAACACCGATCTACTTGGCTGTCCACGACAACAGAATGCATTTCCGGGACGCCTCCGCGATATGGAATATGGCCAGTGGCTACACGGTCGGGCGGATCCTGAGAGAACGGGAACCTGGCGCAGGCATCCGCAGTATTATGCGTATAGGGAAAGCCGGCGAGAAACTGGTCTCCTACGCTGGCGTTATGACTGAAACCTACAGGCACTTCGGCCGCCTCGGATTAGGAGCCATATTCGGAAGCAAGAAACTCAAGGCCATGGTGATATCTGGGAGAAGTTCCATACCCGTCGCCGACCGGAAAGCGTACCGTGAAACCTACAACGCCATCTTCCATCAATGCCTGTCCGATGAGATGAGGAAGTATCATGATCTCGGCACGGCCATGAACGTGAATCCACTGAACGAACTCGGCGCACTTCCTGCGAAGAACCTGACGCAAGCAAGACTGGAGGGAGGCGAAGAAATCTCCGGGGAGACGTTTGCACAGAACTTGCTAGGCAGACGAGCTGCATGTCTACATTGTCCAGTGAGCTGCATCCACCTTGCCGCGTTGAGGGAACCGTACGAATCGGAACCATACTTCTACAAGACCAAGATGATATGCTACGACTATGAACCCATCTATGCTTTGGGTTCCATGCTCGGCGTGACCGTGCCCGAGAGCTTGTTGAGACTCATCGATCAAGTTGAGACATTCGGCCTAGACGCCATGAGTACGGGGGTCGTCCTGGCTTGGGCGACCGAGGCGCAGAAGAAAGGGCTCATCTCAACTCGAGAGACCGCGGGCTTAGAGCTTAAGTGGGGAGATGAGAGAGCTTTCCTAATGGCCATCCGATACATCACAGACCGCAAGAATGAGTTCTACGAGGCACTTGGAAGGGGAACTGAATATGCTTCATCGGTGTACGGCGGAAAGGGGTTCGCGCTGGCATTCGGTGGAAACGAGATGCCTGGATATCACACAGGTCCTGCGGCGCATCTGGGGTGTCTGATAGGTTCACGACATAGCCATTTGGATTCGGCCGGGTACAGCTTCGATCAAAGCACGAAGGCTCGAGTTGGGACGTCAGGGGAGATGGTTGACCAGCTCATAGGGGAGGAGGCTTGGCGGCAGATCCTCTCGAGTCTGGTCGTTTGCCTTTTCGCTAGAAAGATATATGGAGCGGAGCTGGTGGCGAAGGCTTTCAGATGCTTAGGGCAGGAACGCACCGAAGAAGAGCTGGGAGTGAGAGGAGCGGAGATCCTCAGGGCGAAGTATCAGTTCAAGGTTCGTGAAGGCTTCTCGCTAGGGAGTCTGAGGATCCCTGAGAGGATTCTTGAAACGCCGACTCCGCATGGACGACTTTCGAAGGAACAGTTGGTGAATGGCCTACGGCTTGCAGAAGAGAAACTGCACTC
>CAZUTN010000121.1:1751-4002 GCA_964623365.1 uncultured Candidatus Bathyarchaeia archaeon | reverse complement strand
TTGACGGCATCGTAGACCTTCTCTCCACTCTCCATGAATGACACCAAAAGCAGGCCCATGAGAGTTGCGGCGTTCTTGATCTTGTTCCAAGCCGACCCGTGGAGGCCGCCTCTTACTCTAACGGCCGACAGCCTTCTTTCCGACTCCCCTACGAAGAGAAAGAAGAACCTGTAGGAGAAGAAGGCAAGGTTCGAAAGTGTTCTCGAAGCCTTCGCAACTGCAGCAATTATCCCTGTGAATGGTGTCGTGTTGATCAGTAGCAGCATCAATAACGCTGCGTCTACAGCTCGGAGAAGCGTCTGAGCTGACAATACTATCGAATACTCAGCTTGGCTGATGGCAAAGACGGCTGCGAAGAAAGCCGGGTAAGCCGCCCAGATTAGGAGACGTTTGACGGGAAGTCGCGACGCCGCTTGGAACGTGACGATCACGAAGAATAAGAGGACTAGGGTCCACAGCGACTTGCTGGAGATGAGGACGCCAAGCAAGACAGCCACCGAGGCTATCTTCACCTTGGCGGATGCTCGATGCATAACACTGTCGAGATTGTTCGCGAAGCAGTCGATCAGATAAATCGCCGACAACTATCACGCTACTCCTGGGATGAGGGAGGGCTTCACCCGAAAGACGTATGCAAGAAGCAGGGCCGTGACCGCCGCTTCTAGTATTGCCCCACCCAGGGCTATCGGTAACGTGAGCATCATGAAGACGCGAAGGGAGACTTGCAGCGGTGCTGCACTTGATAAGAACTCAGGGAAGTGCTCTCCCAAGGCTTGGGCCGGATCGATTCCGGAAATCGCAACTATTCCAACAACCAGGAACGCTGAGAGCGCGAGGGCCACGAAGGTTGAGAGGCCTGCGGCCAGCGGGCCTCTCACTCTGCCTGGTCTCATGGTCTTCCGAAGAATGGCGAACAAACCGTATCCTGTCAGTGCTTCACTCCATACGACCAGAGTGTTCAGCCCTGCAATTGTGATGCCACCATGACCGAATGACGCTTGAACGACGTTCACAACCAGAATTGAGACCAAGGCCCAAGACGGGCCAACGATGATCCCCGTCAGGGCACTCAAGTTCATGTGGTAGGGTATGCCAATAGGAATGGATTGAACCACGAGCATCACAGCCACCATCACGGCGGCTAGGATGCCTTTCCTCTCCTGCTGCCGTATTCTCCTAATGGTTAGAGCAACAAGGGCTAGTGTAACGACGTACCCCGCTGCCCAGATCCAAACCGGAAGAACCCCGTCGGGGATGTGTATGTGTACCATCGACTATACCTCAGACTTGCTTGATTCAGGGGAACCCGCTGACGCATGCATGAAAGCCAATATATCATCTATGGGCGCTCGAAACATGGTCATGCCTTCGCGGTTGTTCTGAGGACTTCGTCTACTTTTTCCACGATTTCCAAGAACGCTGTCGCTGCAGGGGAGTCAGAGTGCTCGATTATGAATGGCCTACCTTCGTCGGAATCATCGCAGATCCTTGGATCGAGGGGTACCCTGCCCAAGAACGGTACTCCCAAGTCCTCTGCAATCTTCTGACCTCCGCCAATCTTAAAGATGTGTGTCTCTGTGCCGCATTTCGGACACACGAAACCACTCATGTTCTCAATAATGCCCAAGACCGGTGCATTCAGTTGACGGGTGAAGGTCACGGCCTTCTTGACGACTATTTGCGAGACTTCTGAAGGAATCGTGACTATGACTACTCCTCCAATGCCCGGAATTGATTGCATTGCTGTGAGAGCTTCGTCACCTGTGCCCGGAGGGAGGTCGACCACAAGAAAATCAAGATCTCCCCACAAAACGTCTGCAAGGAACTGCCTTATGGCCACCGACTTCAATGGTCCACGCCAAATGACGGGGGTCTCATCACTTGGAAGAAGAAAGTCCATCGAGACGATTCTAATATCGAGAGGACCAATCGCTGGGAATACGCCGGGCAAGCCCACGTCTAGTCTATGGCCTCTCACTCCGAGCATCTTTGGTATACTTGGACCGGTGATATCGGCGTCAAGAACTCCGACTCGGCCGGCATGGCCTCTGCTTGCCAGCGCTACGCCTAGGTTCGCTGTTACGGTGCTCTTGCCGACTCCGCCTTTGCCACTAAGCACTACAATCTTGTGTTCTATCTTGCTCATCGAGGCCCTAAGTCTACGTTCCTGCTCCTCCCTTTCCGCACTGCGGTCTCGTGAATCTTGTCGCATCCTTGGATCTCCAGCGGCTACGCGATGACCCAACACGCA
>CAZUTN010000121.1:0-1651 GCA_964623365.1 uncultured Candidatus Bathyarchaeia archaeon | reverse complement strand
ATGAGTTACTGGCGTGTCGGAAGAGGTCGTGGCCGCGGATACGGTCGCGGCGCGGGTTCTGGAAGAGGTTTGGGCCAAGGTCTTGGATACGGTTCTGGGCAGGGGTCTGGAAGGGGACCGGGGCCCAACCCATCCCCATTCTGCAGGCGGTTCCCTGACAGACCCAGAGGGTGGTGGGCGAATCCAGCCTATTCGAATGTGGCGACAACGCCGTATCCTCAGCAGATTGTGCCTCAATACCAATACGTTCGACCTCCGCAGTACATGCAACCTTCCGAACTGCTCAGTTATCCTCAGCCGCCACTACAGAGTCTCGTAACTCACATGAACTGCGTGCACTACAGCAACGGTTTGTGCACGCTACGCGGAACCGAGGTGGCTCCAAATGGACCGACCTGCCCAAGCTTTGCTCCTGCCACTTGGTAACCTACGGAGCGTTGAGCGCTCGAAGCGCTTCTAGGCAAACGGCGAACCTGTGGCCCGGATGGTCCTCTCCTCTATTGATAATCCTCGTATGCCCTCGTTCGTGGGATCGCACACATTCTGGTCAGAGAGGACCGTGCACTCTCGCCATGTTTCAGCGAATAGATAGTAAAGGCCTGCTCGGGCAAGAAATTGTGGAACTCGCGTAGTCGATACCCCCGACTTCCGCATCTCTTCTTCGATGACTTTCCAAGGGACACAATGTCCGAATACTCTGTGTAAGCTGAGGCGGCTGCCCGGATGATCTTTTATGATCGCAACCCTTCCAATAGGCTTCAACGTTCTTCTAGGGTTCACAAAACAATCGGTCCGATCATGCAAGTGATGACATACGTTTCGCATGAACACCACATCCAGACTTCTCTCAGGTAGATCCAATCTACCCTCACCGGCAAGTATCGTTTCCACGTTTGTGTATCCATTCTCTCTGGCTTGCCCTTCGATGAGCTCTAGGAACTTTCGATTTGTGTCGACTGCGTAGACTCGTCCATCTCCCCCTACGGCTTGTGCAAATCTGAGAGAGAAATAGCCCCCTCCAACCCCGATGTCAGCTATCTTCTGCCCCAACCGCAGCTTGAGGGCGTCTAGGATCCGGTCCGGTCTATTCTTTGGATCGGAAGCTCTCCGATTGAACACCCATGCCTGAACTCTCTCCATCATCCTATCCACGGCACAACGCCACTCTTGCACGTAGCGCAATTTCCTACGCTTGATCATCTCTATGGAGGCGCTGGGCCTCCGTTCCAGCTCGTGACTTCTGAGGCTGCAGCCGCGCCGGTCTGGCATACTCATTCCATCTGGTCATCCCGCGATTTTGCTTCCTGCAGATTTCCGAGCTGGGGCTTCAGATCTTCCTGAGGATCGTCCAGCTGCGCGCGGACGATTGCCGCTGTCCTCCTTGATTACGTAGGCGCCGCCTTCGATCCTGAGGGCCTTTCCGTTCACCAAGGCATCTGCGATCTTCCTGTGCGCGGATAGAACAATTCTATGAAGGGTCGGTTGAGAGATTCCCATCTTGGCCGCTGTCGGTTCCTGGTCGAGCCCTTCCAGATCTTTCAGCCTGACAGCTTCGAGCTCTTCAACTGTCAGACGGACTTCTTGAAGCTCCGTCATCGGTATCCCTCTGGGTTTGAAGAATGTAACCGATGGCTCGCAACAGACCCACCGA
>CAZUTN010000120.1:2802-4005 GCA_964623365.1 uncultured Candidatus Bathyarchaeia archaeon | reverse complement strand
CTCGTTCCGCTACCCGTCGTCGGGTCATTTGGTGTGGTCTTCAGGATTTGAACGACTTTCACTGTTTGTTCCGAAGCGGAGACCGCGCACAAAACGAAACAGTGCCCCATTAGCCTGTTCTTCTTTCCTTTATCTATCCGACGTAGAGAGTAGCTGGTTTTGGTACTGTGCTCTCTCTTGCGAGCCTGACTGAAAGAGGGCCCGTGCTCCCAGCTGAAAGAAGGACCTAATTCCGGGAAAGCGGTACCGCTTTGGGGGTCATTCACATGCTTCGCAGAATCCGCTCTCAGCCTCGCTCACTCAGTCGTCTCCAAGAAGACCTGCAATGTGTGACCAACGCGCTCTAGACTGTCAGGACTGACCTTGTCGGCTGTGTCGGCGACCGTGTGCCAGTGGGGATAGTCGAAGTCTATGATGTCGATGGCCGGGATGCCGCGTTGCGCAAAGGGGATGTGGTCATCCATGATCGTCCAGCGTACTTGGGGAACGAAGTGATTGCCGTATCCCAGTTCTCCGGCGATCCTCCATACTTTTTCTGAAAGCGCGCGATCGGAATAGCCTTCGAAGTAGATCTGCTGGTCAGCGTCACCGACCATGTCGAGCAGAATCATGGCCTCGGGCTGAGTGGACAGAGTGTTGGCCATGTAAATGGACCCGACGATCCAATTCCACCCGTCAATGCCACCGTTGTCCTCCGCGTCAAAGAAAGCCAGCCAGACCTCGTGATGAACCTGGCGCAAGTCGAGGACTCGCGCCAGTTCGATCAGAACAGCCACGCCTGAGGCGCCGTCGTTCGCCCCCGGAACAGGGTCACGGGGATGATTCGAATCTTGGTCTGCCCAACGCCGGGTATCATAATGTGCACCCAAGATAATGATAGGTCCCTTTCCAATATTCGCTCGGCCGATCACATTGCGGACTGGGGTATCCCGGTATGTGAAATCTTGAAACTCAACAGACCATCCGACTTCTCTGAGTTGCTCTGCGATGTAGTCGGCTGTCTTGCGGTTGCCCTCTGTGCCAGGGATACGGGGTCCAAACTCCATCTGCGCGACCACGTGACCATACGCTCGTTTCCCATCAAACGTCACCTGCGCCGGAGAGCCAAAGGTGCCCAGTCGCCAGATCAGCACAGAACCTACGGCCAGGGCAACCAGAGCAAACGCCAGCAGACATGAGAATCTTCTGCTGCGCAAGATCCTA
>CAZUTN010000120.1:0-2702 GCA_964623365.1 uncultured Candidatus Bathyarchaeia archaeon | reverse complement strand
TATTCTCCAGAGATGTGTGAAGAAAGCGTACTCTTCGAATACGTCTTCTGCTCCGCCGTACTTTGCTAGGAACTTGACGAGCGCCCGCTCTGGCCTGGTCCTGCTTCTCTGCTTCATCTCATTCAGGTAGTTTAGGAACTCGGTTTCTCTGTGGAATGATACGCCTTCGGAGACTGCGTTGCCCGCTTGAGATTGAAGCATTTCCGTGAGGCTCGGCTTTGCCCCAAACATGAAAGCAGAATTTGACGAATGCAGGCAGTGTCCGTACTCTTCGTGGACAAGCAGATTCAGAAGTTCAGCGGGCGAAGTCTCGGGCGCTCTCCTTGGGTCGGTTGTAGTGAGAAAGATCTGAAACGGTCTCCTACTGAGGAAATCGAAGAACATCGCGCCTCCCGACGGAAGTATTCCGGACATGTATGTCGGTGTTTCGACAACTCTTGTGCGGTAGCGCGGGTTGATCTTCACGATGTTGCTGTTGACGAGCTTGGAGACGTGTTGCTTGAGGCCATTGATGTAGCCTACGACGCGCGACGGTTTCAGAGCTTTCTTCTTCGATATCGCGTGAGCAACGGTTTCCGCGTTAGGTTTGGCATCCAATTTGGATGCAAGCTCTTCGACTTCGCGTTTGAAGCCTGGCAGTTCCTTGCTCAACATGCTCAAGCCCTTGGCTTCGAGCTGTGTAGGCGTCTCGCTATAGTCGTAGAGATTGGTGAGAGCGTCCGCGTAATACTCGCTCCTGCCAAGGTCACATCCTTCCTTTGAGCAAATCTGAACTATCTCGTCGAAGCCGCTATTCCGGAAACCTGCGACACCGAATTTCTTGGAGTACTCATTGACAGTGGCCGTCAATCCGTCAAGCGCGGATTTGAGGAACCTGCTTCTGGTCTGCTTCCTGATTGTCTCCACTACTTCAATCAGGCTGGAGCACCTGATTGACGTGAGGATCTTGATTCCCGCTGGGCATGTCTTGCTGACATCGCTTGAAGCGTAGGCGGTCAATGCTTCTGTGGCATAGTTGGCCAGCGATGTCAGATGGTTCGTTGCGATTCCTTCCTTGATAAGATGCGCGAAGAACGCTTCAATCGCCACGTCCGGCACAATGTGGGCTTCTCCAGCCAGACCTAGTCTGAGGGAGGCCCTCAGCGAAGCGAGAATTCTCCACTGCGACTTCGTCTCCGTCCTCGAGATCACATCATCTATCTTTCGAACTAGGCTTTCCATGCGAGTCTTATCGGGCACGAGCATACGACCAGCATACTCCTTCAAGCCACCGGTGAATGCTCCTGATGGCATCGTCTCCTTCCAGATATCGAATATGATCTTCTCGACGACGCTTTGGGGTTTGAACGGCAACGCCTACACCCATATGGTCGGCTGTAGTGTGATCCACGGTCTTATCTTGCCTTCTCCGCAGCTCGACGGCGCCGTGGTTCTTCTGGCAAACCTTTTAACTCCGCACAGACGCCTTCCGAAATCGAGGAAATATGAACCGAGCTACAATTGCGGTTGCGCTGATTGTCGGACTTGTCATTGGAATCGTGGCCGGAATTGGGGCGGCACCAATGGTGGCGCCTCCACAACCTACCGGAGCGGTCACCACAACGGTAACGACAACCGTAACGGCAGGTCTCGCTCAGATAACTAGCCTTACGGTCAGGGCAGTGTTTCAGACGCCTGTCAGTGAACCATGGGACGGCGCAATACATACCGCGATACTTGCCGTAGTCGACGAGTACAAGACCAAGGGCATCACCATCGACTACAAGTTCGTTGACAGGAAGTTTGACCCCAAGGAATATGAGTTGGCACTGCGAGACGCGGCACAGGTTGCCGACATAGTATTCCTTGACGCTTTCCTAAAGGAAGATATCGCACGTCGAGTGGCCAAGGACTTCCCGAAAGTTGCATTTGCCGCGGGCAGTGAATACTTGCCTGTCGCACCGAACTTTGCAGTCTTCGACAACTGGCTCCACCAGCCAGCTTATCTCGCAGGGATCATGGCAGGGAAGATTACGAAGTCAAACAAGATCGGTATTGTTGCCGCCATGGACCTCAACGAGGTCAACAGGATCGTCAACGCGTTCATACTTGGAGCCAAAGCAGCGAACCCGAAAGTCCAAGCAAAAGTTGTCTATCTGCTGGGCAATATTCCGCCGGGCGAGTCTCCTTGGTATCATCCTGCAACTGCCAAGAGACTGGCCAGCGTGCTGATCGACTCAGGAGCCGACGTAATCTTCGCCGAACGAGTTGGAGCGGAGGAGGCAGCTATGGAAGCCAAGCGTGCGGGTAAGGCCGTTTGGGTAGTCGGCAACATGGCAGACCAGTACGACAGAGCCCCCGACGTGACAATCACAAGCTTGGTATGGGATATGAGGCCCACTGTGCGAATCGTGGTCGACCGAGTACTCTCAGGAGCCTTCACTGCAGACAATCTGGGAACCTACTCATGGATGACGTTTGGAGGTTCCCAACTGGCGGACTTCCATGGCTTCGGTGCTCCCTCTCCGCCGCTGACTCAGGAGATCCTCGCGACGGTGAATGAGTGGCAGCAGAGGATTCTCTCCGGCCTGGCATGGGTGCCAATCGACGAATCAACTCCCAAGTCCGACTTTTAGGCGGACACCTATCCCCCTTTTTTTCTTGCCGATCCTACGACAGGGAACGGAATCGTTTCGCCCGACTGAGGAATAGGGCATGACAGA
>CAZUTN010000119.1:0-4020 GCA_964623365.1 uncultured Candidatus Bathyarchaeia archaeon | reverse complement strand
GATCTACTGAATCCGGGGCATGTGGTGTAGAATGGCAGCCGCATTGGATGAACGCCGTCTCTTCGGCACGAATGGCGTCAGAGGAGTCGTCAACAAGGACCTGACGTTAGAACTTGTCCTTGAACTGTCTCAAGCCATCGGGACCTTCTTCAAGGGAGGAAAGATGGTAGTGGGCTGTGACGGGCGCACGAGTAGCCCAGCCCTTCAGAACTTAGCCATGGGCGGACTTGCTTCTGTCGGATGCAAAGTGTATGATATCGGTGAGGCTCCGACTCCGATGATTGATTTCTTGACGCGCGCTTGGAAAGCTGACGGCGGCATCGCCGTCACTGCAAGTCACAACCCGCCTGAGTATAATGGAATTAAGACAATCGCGCCAGACGGCATCGAAACAGACAGAGACGAAGAACTTGAAATTGAAAAGATCTATTTCAGCCGGTCTTGGAAGAGGGCAGACTGGAACCGCGTCGGCGACATAGTGAAGGCAGAGACCGGGCTACGCGAATACCTTGATTCGATCAAGAAACAGGTGGACATCGAGAACATAAGATCGCGCCACTTGAAAGTGGCCGTCGACCCCGGAAATGGCGTATCAGCTCTCACAACTCCGATCCTGCTATCAGAATTGGGTTGCAGAGTGATCACAATCAATGCCAACGTAGATGGAACATTTCCAGGTAGGCTTTCAGAACCGAGGCCTGACACGATCGGTTCACTCATGAGCTTGGTGAAATCGTCGGGAGCAGGCTTCGGCGTCGCACTCGACGGCGACGGGGATCGGGCCATATTCGTTGACGAGACAGGTGAGGCGCACTGGGGCGACAGAACGTTTGCCATGATTGTTGACGACTACTTGCTGGCTAGACCCGGAGCGACGGTCGTAACACCGGTTAGCTCGTCAAGAGCAATCAGGGAGATTGTGGACACCCGAAAGGGAAAGATCGTTTGGACAAGAGTCGGTAGCGTTGACGTTTCCCACAAGATGATTGAGATAGGCGCCGATGTCGGAGGAGAGGAGAACGGCGGCATCTTCTTCGCGCCACACATCGCAGTTCGAGACGGATCTATGGCCTCAGCGCTCATAGCAGACATCGTCACCAGAGCAGCGCAACCACTCTCGAAACTCCTGTCGGTCCTCCCTTCCTACCAACTCGCAAAGGAGAGGGTGCCTTGCCCGAATCATCTGAAGAAGCAAGTCCTAGACGGCTTGCGTGAGCGCACGAGCAGATACAAGCCCGAAACGATCGACGGAGTCAAGATCCTTTTCGAAGACGGAACCGCAGTTCTAGTGAGACCGAGCGGCACAGAACCTATCTTCAGAGTGATGGCAGAAGCGAGATCGGCCAGCGCCGCAAAGATGGTCGCTGATCAGTACAAGGCCACACTTAACGAGATCATCAAAGAGAAGAGCCGTGATGCTTGACTCACACAACGGCCTGTCAGTGCTGGCGGTTTTCGCGGTCGCTTTTGCAGTGACCTATCTCACGATCCCATCTCTCGCATCCTTGTTCAAGCGTCGAGGCATAACTGGAATCGATGTTCACAAACTCGACAAGCCGAGGATTCCTGAAATGTGTGGACTCTCGGTCATTGTCGGCCTCACCGCAGCCAGCTTGTTCTCATCGGAACTGTTTGGCGTGCATTCCCAGGAGATCGCTGCCTTTCTGGGAACCGTGCTCATTGCTGGAACGATCGGAGTGATTGACGACCTCAGACCACTCAGCCCAAAGCTGAAGCCGATCTTGACGGCTCTTGCGGCGATTCCAATTCTGCTCCTCGGCACTTATGATCCTCACCCGGTTTTCCCGCTCATCGGAACCATTAGGTTGACAATTCTGTACCCGTTTCTGATCCCGTTCGCCATAGCGGTACCCGCCAACGCGGTCAACATGCTCGACGTTTTCAACGGCTCAATGAGCGGAACCCTCGCAATCGTCTCGGTTGCGCTAGCCCTAGTCCTCGCTCTCTCTGGAAACCAGACGACTGCGAGCCTCGCGCTCGCACTGGTCGGCTCACTTCTCGCGTTCTATCTGTTCAACCGCTATCCGGCACGCGTCTTTTGCGGGGATACGGGAAGCCTTGCCGCAGGAGCCGCAGTGGGAGCGCTTTCGGTGATTGGGCGAATCGAGGCGGTCACCATTGTCGCGTTGACGCCCTACATAATGAACGCTTTCTATGGCCTCGCATCTATTGGTCGGCTCTACGAAAGACGTGAGATCAGATCCCGGCCTGTAAGATTGAGAGACGACGGTTTCTTGGAAGTCACAACGGACAGGAACGCTCCGGTGACGCTTACAAGGCTGATCCTTGCTGAGGGCCCGCTTCGTGAGCAACAAGTCGTCCTATTCATGCTGGCGCTGACAGCGCTGTCTTCGGCGCTGGCGGTGCTAGCATTCTTCCTCCCCGAGGTGGGGTAACTTGCGGATAGTCGCTCTCGCAGTCCTAGTCGTCTTCGTCTGCCTTTCCGTCACCTTCGGGACTTTTCTGATTGTCAGAATAGTGACATTCATTCTGCCTTTTTCGTTGACTCAGTTCCGCATTGTGGCAGACGCTCTGAGAGTCGTCCTAGCCGTGGGGCTGGCATACTCTTGGCTACGCGTTTGGAAGGAGGTTACTGACTGGTACTTCTGGCGATCCGTTCGCGCCTCCGTGAGAGGCCCAGAGAATCCATAACGACCTGAAGGGGATCTTCCATCTTTGCCAGCACTCGATCGGCCTTCTCCTTGTGACGCCTCGCAAGCTTCGGATCTGCTAGAAATCTACGCACCATTCTGACCGCTCTCTCAGGAGAAAGCACCCTCTTCGCGAGACCCAGCTTGAAGAGATACATGTCCACATGCGTTGGCTGAGAAGGATAGCAGCTGATTGTCGGGACTCCCATCAGCGCGGCCTCTGCACTCATGGTTCCCCCCGCGCCGACGAAGAAAGCAGCCCGCGAGAGCAATCCGATACCGTCAACCAGCCGAGGCGGTACGGTCGCTACCCCGGTCAGTTCTGCTGTCAGCGCTTCGACCTGCTTCTCGTATCTCGGCAAAATGACCACCTGCACGCCTAGGCCCCTGAGCGGACGGGCCAGCTGTGCGACGATACTTTTCGCCGGCGTCGGTTTCTGCAGGAGGTATGATGCGTACTCTTCTTCGGTTCTCAAGATGACGAGAGGCTTCTCTCCATCCAAACCTAAGACCCCGCGAGGGTCAAAACCGGGAGCATAGACAGGGATCCACACGGCTGGGTCAAGTGCATCATACTGAGTTATGTCGGATGAAGCCACGCCGTACGGTTTCCATGCACTTCTGGGAACCGCTTTGGGAGTGAACAGTCTCTGCGATAGTGGAAGTGAGAGTCTGCAGACCGCTTCGGCATGCGGAGAATCGCAAAGCGCGTAATGGGGGACACCGAGTCCGAAGGCTACTCTTGCAGCCTCCGGCGAACAGAAGGAAATCGCGAGGTCGGGGTTCTTGTCCGCTACGTATTCCGCGAGTTCTGATATCCTCTTCGAACTCTCCACGAGTTTTGTCGGAAGGTCGGCGCCGCCGTGCATTCCAATGACTGTCGCCTCGGTCTTGCGCATCTGTAGGAGCTGTTCAACTTCTCTATAACGCCTGGTCGTGACGAAGGTCTCGTGTCCATGTTGTCCCAATCTTCGAACGAAGACAGAGAATAGATTAGCCTGTTTAGGAGTCAACACGTCGATCCATATCTTCATGACCGGCTACCTGTTCGATTTGTGCTACTGGTTCTCTCGTCCTCATGATAGACTCTTTCACGTTGAGATAAGAACTCCTAAATACGCGTTCCATTTGACCGTACGTTCTGGTGTTTCTGAGTGGCGCCCTCTGAGCTCATGGCCACGGACCCCAGCGATATCCCGGCAAGAGTGAGGGCGGAGCTGTTTACCGTCGAGGTGGTTGGGCTCGGCTGGATGGGGTTGCCATTGGCATGTCTATTCGCTGAGTCCGGTGCTCGTGTCATCGGGGCAGACCAGAATTCATCTCTCGTCAAGGCCATTAACTCTGGGAA
>CAZUTN010000118.1:0-4030 GCA_964623365.1 uncultured Candidatus Bathyarchaeia archaeon | reverse complement strand
TCGACTCGTGAAACCCTCAGGGGAAGTCACGAACCGCTGTTCCTTCCCCATCCTTGATGCGACTTCGGTGACTTTCTTTCCTCCGCCATGAACCAAGATTATGCCGGTTTGGGAGAGATTTCGTTTGACATCTTCGATGAAGTCTTCCGTCAGGCCCTCTTCCAAGACGCTGCCGCCTATCTTCACAACGGTAAGCATGCTCTTTCACGCCGGTCAGGCGGGGTGGAGTGCGGGCGCTTGAAGTCCGGTCCTTTCATCTATGCCGTAGATTATGTTCAAGCATTGGACTGCTTGGCCGGCTGCCCCTTTTATCAAATTGTCAACAGCCGTAAGAATCACGAGCCTATTTGCATGCTCGTCCAGCTCGAAACCGATATCGCAGAAGTTGGATCCCACTACGACTTTCGGGTCAGGCAATCTGTAGAGACCTTCTCGATCTTTCACGTATCGGATGAACGGTTCACCCTTGTAGAACGAGCGGTAGCTCTTCCAAACATGAGGTTCATCGATCTTCGTCGTTGGGAACGCGTGTATGGTTGTCAGGATTCCCCGGACAACATTGACTGCGTGCGGTGAAAAAGAAATCGTCACTGGTTGGCCGCTAAGCCGATTCAATTCCTGCTCCACTTCGGCTATGTGCCTATGACCAACTGTCTTGTAGGGCCTCACGCCACCGAAACGTTCCGCGTGATGTGATGCAATCGAAGGTTTGGATCCCGAACCTGATGATCCCACCTTCAGGTCGACAACTATTCTGTCCTTTTCAATCATACCCTCCTTCACGAATGGCGCAAGACCCAGGATCGTCGATGTCGCCATACACCCTGGGGCGCTTATCAAATCGGCTTTCCTGATGTCTTCTCTATGCAGTTCTGGCAACCCGTAGACTGCCTTGTCCAACAACTGGGGCTCAGTGTGCTCCCAGCCATACCAGATCGGGTACTCGTGCGAATCCCTAAGACGAAAATCTGCACTCATATCTATTACTTTCAGGTTTGAGTTCAAGAGCTTCGGCACAAGATCTTTGGATGAACCATGCGGTGTTGCCGTGAAGACAACCTCACACGTTTTCGCGACGTAATCCACATCGAGCGGAAAGAACTTCAGCGTCGTGTAGCCTCTCAGGTTTGAATGAACCTTGTGAACGTACTCTCCAACGTGTTGGCGTGATACAACCGCGGTTAGTTCCGCCTGAGGATGGCCCAAGAGTATGCGTATCAGTTCTCCGCCGATGTACCCTGATCCACCGATCACTCCGACTTTCACTTCAATGCCTCGCCAGATCGACCAGATGGTCCAGCAGCAGTCCGGGCACATCTACGCCTGTTGATTCCGTCAGGGCCTTGAACTCCGTCGTGTAGTTCACTTCATGAACAACAGGCCCGTTCGATGTCTCCATGACGTCGACGCCGAAGGCTTCTCCGCCAACCGCTTTCGCTGCTCTTACGCACAACTCTTCGAGCTCGGGCGTTATCTCACAGGCCTCTGCCCGACCCCCTCTGGCAACGTTTGTTCTCCATTCGCCGGGGGCGGCGTACCGATACATCGCGGCCACGGCGCGGTTGCCTATTACAAAACACCGAATGTCGCGCAGAAGGTTCTGTATCATCTCTTGGATGTAGAAGACTTGGTACAAAGGGAACATGTACTCTCTCGTCTCCAAGATAGCTCTAGCTGACTCAGGGTCCTTCAGAGGGGCTATGAGCCTCCCCCAGCTTCCCACGATTGGTTTCAGGACAGCCGGGTACCCAACCTTCTCAAGAGCCTTGAGGGCTGAGTTCTCCGTGAAAGCCACGAGGGTCTTCGGTGTCGGCACGCCGGCCTTCGACAGCGCGATAGATGTCAAGAGTTTGTTTCCACAGACAACCGCGGAGTTGAAGGAATTTACAACTCTTATCCCATTGCTCTCTAGTAGAGCTGTTACGTGCATGCTCTTGAAGTAGCCCATCGACCTTTGCAGGACGACTTTCTCAAATTCTGCTGCGGGATCTCTACCAGCATCGAAGACAAGCTCATCCACGTCATGAACCCTAAGGTCCACACCTCTGGATTTTGCAGCTTCAATGAGCATCCTCTCATCTGGTCTTATGTGGTCGCAGAGCATCCCGATCTCTACGGTCACCTATTCGCCCCAGTCCTCCTTCTCGACTAGGATCTTGTGCAAATCGAGCTTGTCGCCGTCGACCTTCGCGACCTCGAGTTCTAGACCGCAGTCTGGACAACTCAGGATCTCCTTCAACATGACATCATCAGGGGCCTCGATCTCGGCGCCGCATTCCGGGCAACTAACCGTGCTGATCGCTGCAACCTCCCACTTTGGCCATCCTATCTGACCGGTATCGGTCCCTAGGAGCTTCAGGATTCACTAATAAGCCTTACCTTTGCGGTAATGATTCCGCAGAAAATCTCTCGATAATCAAATGATACATTAATGGCGAGGACCCTTCGGTGGAATCGCAACTTTCGTTCGTCGGGCCGACCTGGCAAGTTCGGAGGGCTTCAGACTCACCGATCGAATTGGGGGGGCGCTCTTCTTCCTTGTCCACGGAGAGCCCGTCAAGGCCTCGTACCTGAAGCTAGGGTTCTCAGTCGCAGAGGCTTTCCATGAACTCGCAAGAGCGACGAGACGTTGTCAGGGTGGGCTCTCCAATTCTCTGGCCCGTGTTTCAATGAACTCTGCGACTTTCTTCTCGCTGTATCTCCTTTGCTCCTCTTGTTTCTTCAGATGCTCCTTGATCATGTCCAAGAGCTTGTTCATGTCAAATGGTTTGACTATGTAGCCGTCAGCGCCCTTGTTCACGGCCTCGACGGCGTTTTCCACTGAAGGGTAGCCAGTGAGGATTATCTTAACCATCTTCGGAACGGTCTCCTTCATGGAGGCCAAGAGTCGTACGCCGTCCATGTCCGGGAGGCGGATGTCGACAAGTGCTAAGTTGTAGGACTTGGTCTCTGATTTCTCGATCGCTTCTTTCCCGTTCTCAGCCGTATCAACAGCGTATCCCTTCTGCGCTAAGACGGCTGCCAGCGACTTGCGTATGCTCTCCTCGTCGTCTACGACGAGAATCCTGACCGGTTCTGTCATTTCTACACCTCCCCAAATCTTAGTTGATTGGAAGCGTCACGGTAAAGGTTGTTCCTTTTCCAACAGTGCTCTGAGCCGAGATCGTTCCTCCATGTGCTTCCACTATGCGTTTGGCGATCGCCAGTCCTAAACCTATCCCGCTTGCCTTCGTTGTGAATAGCGGGTTCCAAAGCTTCTCCATCACTTCTTCTGGGATGCCTTCTCCGGTGTCTGTGAAGCTGATTTGTAGTTTGCCGTTGAGTTTGCTGCTTGTGATTGTGAGTGTGCCTCCTTCAGGCATGGCGTCGACTGCGTTCCGTATTAGGTTGGTGAAGACTCGTTTCATCTTCTCCGCGTCGATCTTCATCCTCGGCTCGTCCTTGGTGGAGTCCACTACGTGTATCTTCTCCGGAAGCTTTGCCATGATCAGGGAGTCTTGTGTGATTGATTTCGGGCTAGTCTCTGCGAGTTCCAGGTGGGGTTCCCTTGAGTATTCTAGTAGGTCGTTGACGATCTTGTCTGCGTGTTGTATGCATTCTTCGATGACTTCCAGCATCTCTTTCACTTTGCTGTCTATCTTTGTGCCAAGCTGCGTCTTCAGATAGTATGCGGCGCCTGTGATGCCTGTCAGCGGGTTTCGGAGGTCGTGTCCGACCATGGCGGCTGTCTCGCCGATGGCGGCCAGCCTCTTCGACTCGAGCAGTTGCTTCTCCATCTGCTTGCGCTGGGTGATGTCTCTGATGACGGACCAGATCATGTCGGGTCTTCCTTCTGTACCTCTAACAATGGACGCGCTGATCTCGATCGGAATCCTCGACCCGTCCTTTCTGATGTACTCCTTCTCCTCGTTGATGACGAAACCTTTCCCGTGCAACTCGACTTTGAGCATGGCTTCTTCCGGCTCCAGGAGCTGCTAGATCGGAAGAGCACACGTCTGACTCCAGTCACATCACGACCTCGTATGCCGTC
>CAZUTN010000117.1:0-4058 GCA_964623365.1 uncultured Candidatus Bathyarchaeia archaeon | reverse complement strand
CCGGCTCTGGCATTCCGTTGCTGAGAGTAACTCCGCTTCCAGTGTCGATGTGAAGCCTCGCTTCGGCGTATTCAACTCCCTTCGCAGAAGCAGAATCAATCGCATAGCGAACTAGGTCTTCCATTAGGCAGACCGATCCTTGAGCGGCGAAGGACTTCATTTAAGGCTAGCGAAGCGAGGGCAGGCAAGGCTGCAGTGGGCTCGTCTCCGATGCAGAGTTTCCACTGCCAAGCGAAGCAACCTCAAGTTCTTCACCCCAGAACTTGGAGTGGCTCGTTCCTAGTATCTTCCTCTGCGGCCGCGGCCGTATCCTCTGCCTCGTCCTCTGCCGCCGTAGCCTTCGTCCCGATATCTAGGTCTGAAACTCGGGTACCTGCGCCTCTGCTCGGGGAATTCCTTGTTGGAAAGGTTGTTGTCAGCGTTGACATTCTCGATCGTTCGATCGCTCGCTTCCATTGAACCGTAGCGACCGATGTTCAGTCGCATCGATCCTCTGAAAAGCGAGACGTAGCCATTCTTGACGGTCACTGTGTCCCCCTCGTTCACCTTGTCGATATTGTCGTCCCACAAGGTAAGGTAGACCGAGCCTGTTTCGTCTCCAACGAGAGCATCTACAACGCGATGTGTCGAGCCGTCTCTCCGAGAAGTAGTCTCGCGAGATTGGCCTTTTGAGACCACCTTTACAGTGACGTTCACTTGCCTAGACTCTGGGTCAAGGCTCTCGACCTTGACGTTTGCAGCAGCGGTTGGCTGCTCTTCTCCTGACGACATCTATTTCATGCTCAGCTTGAACTACCGGACCATAGCTTCAATCTTAAGCATTGCGATTCCACGTCGGTCGAAAAGTATAAGCAAGCGGCTTAAATCGTCCACAGCGTCGATAGCGCTGCATCGGACAATCGTTTCCGTCTCGAGGTCTTGCGTATGCCGCTGATGGGTTACACGAAGATCGCGGAAGTGGATCTTGGTGCGCGGAAGATATCGACAAGAGATGTCGATGAGAAGCTCGCGTATGACTACTTGGGAAGCAGAGGCTGGGCTGCATCGATCATCTTCGAAGGAGTCTCTGTCAAGACGAGACCATTCGATCCCAAGAACGTGCTCGTCGTGGCCGCAGGGCCGCTAACAGTGCCGAGCTTCCCCGGAGGATCCAAGACGACCTTTGCTTCGATAAGCCCTCAGACAGGCATCTACGGCGACAGCAACGTTGGCGGTTTCTTCGGGCACAGGCTGAGACGGGCAGGCTACGATGCGCTCATCATACGTGGCGCTTCAAAGAATCCGGTCTACGTGTCGGTAATCGACGGTGACATCGCGATAAATGATGCTCGGGATCTTTGGGGACGAAGTTCGAATGATGCGGATCGCGTTCTGAGCGAGAAGTACGGGGAAGATTGCTCCGTCGCCAGCATAGGCGTTGCGGGGGAGAACCTCGTCACATTTGCGTGCGTGAACATTGACTGGGGCCGCGCCAAGACTCGACATGGGCAGGCTGGGAGGACTGGAATCGGCGCTGTCATGGGAGCCAAGCGGTTGAAAGCCATCGTCACAAGGGGATCCAAAGATGTTCCGGTGGCGGATCCGGGCCGTCTCGCTGAGATCTACAAGAAATCCTTGGACATCATAGTTCACAATCCAGTCTACAAGACTTGGATGCGTCAGGGAACCATGAGCGTCATAGAATGGGCAAACGAG
The DNA here is from genome assembly GCA_964623365.1 of uncultured Candidatus Bathyarchaeia archaeon. GTDB lineage: Archaea > Thermoproteota > Bathyarchaeia > 40CM-2-53-6 > 40CM-2-53-6 > CAVPLU01. Next base: position 2,363 of record CAZUTN010000117.1, on the reverse strand, counting down.
GTTGAAGCTCTGCCAACACTGAACTTCCAGAAGACACAGTTCGAAAACGCCCGCACCATCGGAGGCGACGCCATGGAGGAGACCAAGATCAAAAGCAGGCCCTGCTCCAACTGCCCGGTTCCTTGCGAACACGTGAGTCGAGTGAAGGACGAAGAGGGTCGCCAGGTCGAAATAGGGGTGGAGTATGAAAACGCAGCCCTACTCGGAGCGAATCTAGGGCTTCCAAGTATTGGCGACGTGGTTCAGGCAAACTACCTTGCAGATCAGCTGGGAGTGGACACAATCAGTGCAGGCGTCGTGATCGCGTTCGTTCTGGAAGCCTACCGGCGAGGACTAGTGTCAAGACGTCAACTCGGATTTGAGCCGAAGTTTGGAGACTTGAAGTCGGTGCTGAAACTTCTCACAATGATCGCTCAAAGGAAAGGGTTCGGTGACGCTATGGCTAGTGGTGTGAAGGCGTTGGCTGAGAAAATCGGCAAAGGCTCCTCTGAGTTCGCGATGCAGGTGAAAGGGTTGGAGATCTCAGGATATGACCACCGAGCAGCTCCAGCGATGGCGTTGTCGTATGCAACAGCTGACATCGGAGCTCACCATAATCGGTCGTGGGCGATCACGTACGATCTGAAGGCCGGCCGAGACAGCTACGGCGACGACAAGGTCGATCAGGTCATCTACCTCCAGCACTTGCGTCCGCTCTTTGACATGCTCGGCGTCTGCAGGTTCCACTGGGTTGAGCTTGGCATGGATCCCAATCTATACGCTGAGGCCTACTCTGCGGTGACCGGGAAGCAGTTTACGCTCGACGACCTGCTCAGACGATCAGAGCGAGTCTGGAACCTGACACGAGCAATGGCGGTTCTCAGAAAGGGAACATCCGCAAAGGACGACCAGCTGCCCGAGAGGGACTTTGCAGATCCCGTGCCATGCGGCAAGACCGCAGGCATGAAACTAGATAAGCAGAAATTCACCGGCATGCTTCAAACATACTATCGGAAGAGAGGCTGGGACGCAGAAGGAAGACCCACGAGAGAAAGACTCAACGAACTCGGATTGACCGAAGCCGCGGCGAGACTCTACGGCTAAGCTCACCAGGGAAGAACGAGAGACAGGCAGCAAGGGTTTGTCTCAGACAACCGAAACCACCTTCGCGATTCCGTAGATGGTCTGCTGACGATCAAGGGCGTTCGCTAGGTATGTCGAGCTGAAGTAACTTGAAGAAACGGGTCGAAGAGGTGCTGCTCGCTACAGCGGACGTCGGTAGCTTGCCGATCCTTGACGATTTCGATGGAGAGAGGGCGAACGTAGATCGTGCGATATTTGACAAGGTTTCAGTGGGATTGGATTATCCTTGCTGTCCTCAGCTTCCAGGTTCGCGCTCTAACCCCATGAACATGGCGCTGCAGTTTCTGATCCCGCTCTCCAAGGTTGAGCCTGCAATTCAGATCAGAGGGGAAGAGGCCGCCCTTCTATCCGATGAGATCAAGACCCCGTCTGATCCGATCGGCGTGGAACGAGCAGAGTACTATGTCAAGTTTCTCCGTGAGCACGAGTTAGTCTCTAGGGTAAGGGGCGTCAAGGCCTGTGTCACAGGTCCTTTCACGCTCGCCAGCTATCTGAACAGGAAGAGCTTGATGGCATGCGGCGCATCGAAGCCGGGCGTTGTCAAAGCGCTCGCTGACGTTCTCAGCAAATCATGCAGACATCTCAGCGACCTAGGATTCAACTTGATCAACATAGACGAGCCCTTCCTGTCTGTGATGCTGGGACGGAAGGTTCTCTTCAGCTACGATGAAAGATTCGTCGTCGAGATGCTGAACAGACTGATCAAGGAGATATCGGACATCTCGGCGGTGCATGTCTGTGGCACCGTTACACCGCTAGTCAGGAAGGTTCTGCTGGAAAGCGAAGCCGACATCATCGATCACGAATTCGCAGGATCCCCTGCCAACCTTCACGCCTACACTGGGAAGGATCTCGAACGCTCGAGGAAGCTACTTGCCTACGGCTGCATTTCCTCGGTGAAGCCCCAGGTTGAGACTGTTGAGGAGATCTCGGACTCGCTCAGTAATGCGTTGAGGGTATTCGGCCCAAGGATCATGGTGAAACCTGACTGCGGTTTCGCTGGCATGCTGGGCATTCCTGACGCATATGAGCTTGTTCTCAAGAAACTTGAGAATATGATCAAGGCGGCTCGTACGGTCGCTAACGCAGGTTTCCGGCCCGAGTAGCCAAAGCTGGGACGAGTCAGAAAAGCCGAGCGAGATTTCGACCATGGATCCATGGACGGGCTAGGTTAGTGAGAACTGAGTAAGGAACTTGTAGACTATCAGTGCCAGGAGGATTATCAGGTAGATCCTAAGGAA
>CAZUTN010000116.1:1172-4087 GCA_964623365.1 uncultured Candidatus Bathyarchaeia archaeon | reverse complement strand
GTGAATCCCGAGTTCGCGCCGGCCGCACGAATCAGCCTACTTGAGTTCAGCGACTGGACGTCATGGGTGAATGGCTACAACCTCTTCAACGAGTTCAACGCGACCGTCCGAACCAGCCCGCGCGCGCTCGATATCACATACACACGTCCGGAGATAGTCATCCACAAGTTTGTGGAAGCTTCGCCAGACACCGTGAAGGTGACGCTCACATCCGACAAAGAGTTCGGAGCCCACCTGGAGGTCTGGAGATGGGTGATGCTATCAATCAATGGCATATCGATCGAGGACGCGCCGAAGCCTTTGGTGATCGACCCAACGGGCTTGATTGAGTTCACGTTTGAGGACGAGCGCCTGCACAGCCTCGGACACGGAAGCATAATCCTGTCCGCTCGCGCTTCAGAGGTGAAGATCTGGCCTCATGAGAAGGGCTTCAACAGGATCACGTTCGACTTCGTGAATAGTGAAATGTCCTTCACCATTTCGGGTTCGATGGAGCCGGTTGGGACACCGACGCCAACTTGGAGCTACGCTCTATTGCCATATGTCTTGCCGGTTGTGGCGATCTTTGTAGTCGCGTTATACCTGCTGGTTGAAAAGTATGCAAGAACGCTCAAGAATCGTACTACTCGCAGTAGCGGTTAGACTGGCGATAGCGCCGTTCTTCATGCACGCCGGCGACGTGGGCACCATCTACGAGTCCAGCATCATGGTTCTCAAAGGCGCGAACATCTACGACTTCGTTTACACCAAGACGCTACACCTGCAGAATGCTGCTGGTCTTCCGATCTTCTTTGAGGGCTACGCCTATCATCCACTGCTGATCTACCTCTTCGCTCCCTTCTACTGGATCTTCAGCTTGATCGCAGGCCCGAATCCTGTAATGATCGACGGCCACTACCCTTCGCTTCCCATACTGATCTATCCGTGGACCCCGCTGCTGCTCTTGATGCTCAAGCTCCCAATAGTCCTGGCAGATGCATCCGTCGTCTATCTGTTGGGAGGGATAGACGTGAAGAAGGCGAGGATCTATGCCCTCTGCCCGTATGTGATATTCATATCAGTGGTCTGGGGCATGTTCGACGCCCTAGTCGCCGTCTTTCTGCTGGCATCCTATCTCACATCCTCTCGAAGCAATCTTGTCTCAGGAATCCTCTACGGCCTCAGTCTGCTGAAGCTCTACACAGTCGTCCTGCTACCGTTGTATATCGTACGACTGCTCAAGAGACGGAGAGCGCTTGTCGAATTCCTCGGCGGCTTTGTCCTCACGCTCCTTCCCATCGTCTACTATCTCATCATCAGTCCGAGCTCCATCTGGAATGTGCTGGTTACTTTTCAGGGCGCGAGGCTGATGGGGGGCGTCAACTTGTACAATTTCATCTGGGTGGTTCAGGATCTCATCTTTGACCTGCTAGTTTCCATGATCCCGAACATTCTGCTTGTAGTTGCTTTGATATGGTTGATTCCCAAGTTCGGCAGGAATGTGCCTCTTCTCGAGGCGATGCTCATGATCATGCTCGCGTATTTCCTGTTTGGAAAAGTCATAAACGAGCAGTTCCTCGTCTCGATCTTTCCCCTGATGCTTCTCTGCAGAGAATGTGACCACAGACTCTGGATCGCTCCGTTTGTCTTCATCTTTCTGAGGTCGCCTTTCTACTATTTCGCGCTACCCATACTCTGGACCAGCCCTGTTTTCTACTCCTACTATCTTGAGGCGGATATCGTGTGGAGGCAGCTTCAGGCCGCAGGCTACCTGCAAATACCCATGTACGCAATTGGGGTGGCATTTTCCCTGGCGGTCTTGTGGAATTTCCTGCGCATACTGGAGACGATTCGCAGCGGCGCTACTTTGGTGGTTGCCAATGCAAACGCGGCCATCCCCTCAGAAACCGGCCGTCCAATCTGATCGATCAGGCGCCTGCCTGACTTGCCTCAGCTTTCTCGCGTGCGGTTCGCATCCTCCGCAGGTAGTCGACGGAAAAGCATGACATGGCAAATATGAGAACCACGAGTTTCGCTGCGAATACTACGTTGATGGCGTACGGGTTCGCCGGCCACCAGTTCACGATTATGTCCGGGTTCTGCAATCCCTGAACCGCCAGTCCCGCGGACCATAAGACGATCTGATACAGGACCTCGAAACCGCTGAGCATCACGAAGAACCACGCAAGAACGTAGAGCGCCTCAAAGATGCGCTTGTCCATCCGAAGAAACCTGGCCTTGGAGATGGAAGAGCTTAGGCCGAATGCGTAGCAGAGAAAGAACATGTACGTGAACAGCGTGATTGGCTTGACATAGAAACCTGGAAGATAGATCTCCGCAAGGACGAGGTTTTCTCCGACGACGTACGGTGCGGTCACCCTAACCGAGTAGGCCAGAAGCACCGTGACAGCCACCAATCCAAAGGCAATCGATAGGATGTTGTTGATGTCTCTTGGAATCATCGAAAGCGTGGTGCCTGAGCGAGTCGCGGACGACGAGCCGGCCACGGCGCTATGCTTGCGCTTTTCTGAAACTGCTTCTTTCATGCTTTCTGCGCTCCTCTCCATCTCGACACGGTCGCTGATTAAACCCTTGTGACGCTCTCACGCACAGCCCACGGATTGATCGGTTGGGCCAAGGCGCATGTGAACGCGTTGAGGCCGATCCGTCGATCGCCTGTCCAAGGCATGTCAGAGCACACGCTTGACACGAGAAGTGTTTCCAGTGTTTGCTCTCGGGCCGGAGCTGCAGTCGTCTTTCTAGTCCACGAGAATTCGCTCACGTGTCCGACGTGTTTACCGGTGGCGAAACCAGGTGCTCCCAGAACAATACTGAATGTGACTCGATCGGGAGGATTCCAGTGAGCATCATCGTACTCTTTGGCGATGTCGATCCGCTGATACACCCAACTTCCAGGCGGGGTCTGAAGGAAGACG
>CAZUTN010000116.1:0-1072 GCA_964623365.1 uncultured Candidatus Bathyarchaeia archaeon | reverse complement strand
CGATCTGAATCTCGAGCGCTTTCCTGTCTGCCAAGACGGTCTGATGCAGCGTGAGTCGATCCCCGACTCCCATGACGTATTCGAGCTCCCAGACCAACGGTCTTGTTCCACCTAGCTCGGAGTCCGAAACCCACAGGTCGAATTGAGGGTCGAGAATAACAGGCGGATGCTCAGATCTGGGCTGGAGATGAGTGAAAGCCAACCCGGCGACAATTACCAGAAAGACCGCTGACAATGGAGCTGTCAGCTTCCTTCGAGGCTTCAATCTGTCTGCACCTTCTTCGCTCGGTCCGCGTTGTACCAAAGGATCAAAGAGACAAGCATCAGAGGCATCCAGTAGATGACGTAGTTGGTTAGCGCCCTGTATGAGAACCACAAGATGATTCCCGGGAAGATCCAGAGCACGTACCGCAACTTGTCAAAGTACACGTAGTAGTTCACGATGAGCACGACAGAAACCGCCGCGACAAGCACCGTGTAGAATTCCTTGCCCACTGGCAATAGACCTACCTGCGTCAGCAGCGAAGGCCCCTGGCTTAGTATCACAAGGTCCTGCGCCATTGGGGTGAGCACGTTTGTGAACCAAGCTGTGAAGTTCATGAGCATGAATGGCAGGTTGACCGCGAGAAAGACGGCGACGGTCGTTCCAGCAAATTTGATTGTCCGCGTGGCTTTGGCGCGGATGCCCATACTGTTCTCTGCTCGCAGCAGATAGATCAGAATGAAGGGCGCAAGGACCCAGGGGGTCTGCTTCATCGCGCAGGCCAGCCCGTATAAGACGCCCGAGGTCGCTGGTTTCTCCATGTAGAATGCGGCTAGGAGCACTGGCAGCACCCATAGCGCGTCTGTGACGCTGGCGGCGGTGAAGTTTATCATCAGATCTGAACCGGCAAACAACGGAAGCACGAGCATGGGCCTCAGCTTCCGCGGTGCTTTCAGGTAGAGCACCAACACCACGGCAACTTCGAAAAGAACGAGCACCCATCGCATGTCCCGCAGGTTCAGCCAAACAAAGGGCACGAATACGAGGAAATGCAGCGCCGGGTACTGAAAGGTTGTCAGATAGTTCCCA
>CAZUTN010000115.1:0-4104 GCA_964623365.1 uncultured Candidatus Bathyarchaeia archaeon | reverse complement strand
TATCGATACCGCCACGGAAAGTATTATCAGCAGTCCCTTTGTCCACATCTGGGTATATGGATGAACTTCGGTTACATTCATCCCGTTGCCTATCACGGCTAGAATAGCTGCTCCCACAAGCGTTCTCTCGGGTCCCCCTACTCCTCCTGTTATCGCTGTACCGGCTACCGTGACTGCGGCTATGCTGTCAATCAAGAATGACAAGTCGCAGCACGACGATTCGGTTCACCATAATACGCGTGCCAGCCAAACGGACTAAGGACTTCTGGGTTGAGATCGGTTACGAGTATCTTCTTGCGTACCGACCAAAGTCTGTAAAGTCCCTCGATAAGACGCTTGAATGAATCGACCGTGAAGTGAAATCCTGACAACCAATCGGATGGATGCAAGGTCGAAGTCATTACCAGCTTGGCAAAAACGGTGTTGCCGCTTCCTGCATGTCTCATTGCAAGGTATTGCCCGGAACATGTTGCAACATAGAAGTTATGTCTTGACAGCCACTTCCCTAGGTTCCCGACTTGTGATCCGTCGGACCGGAATCTAGGAACCGGCCATACCCTGCGCCGTGGGAATAATTTCCTCTTGGCAGGAGTGTGAGCCTTCGGAACCATGGGCGTGAGGTAGGCACCACACTTGGCAGAACTTGAGCCTGCCTGTGGATTTGGTCTCAACGGGGCCGCACCTTGCGCATTGCAGCCGGACCAGTTTCTGCGATCGCATCCTTCGCATGGCGCGACGAGACGCCCGCGCCAGACGAGACGCCCGCATCAGCTCAGATACGGCAGACGGTTCGGGTTGCATGACCTCCGCATCCGAAAGTGGCAGCGCACCCGCAAATACTCAATTGCGATCCTATGCGGTAATAGAGATTGCTGGATTTTCCTCTTAGGTCAGCCTAGGCCTACTGCGCCGAAGACGGATCTACACGAGTATCTCGTTCGGTAAGAAAGGCGCATGGCTTTGCTCATTCACTTTTGACTCCAACTTGGGCAATTCATCGTGGACCGGGCGGAGTTCGGAATTGCGACATTTCTGCGTATCTGCCCCTAGTTGGGGGCGAGTACCACCGGGCCTGAACCTACACAGTTGATTCGCGAAGACAGGGGCCTGACCGTTGAGAGTCCCTACTCTCAGCACCGCGAGATCAGGCCCATGGATGTAACCAATCACGCAGTCCGGACAGCCATGCAGTCTTCCCGACTATTGCTTTCTCGTTTCGAAACGGTCTCTAGCCCTCGTTCGAACTCAAACACACTCGCGTTCTTTGAAACGAGTTGATTAATCAGCTCTCGTGCATCCTTCGGTTCGTTCCAAATCTTACCCAGTATTTCCCTAATCTCCCCCTCGTTCCGTGCCCTTGTGCAGATCTTCTGCACGGTTACGGACTTGTCAACTCCTCGTTTGTGGAGCATCTCGTTCAGATCTGATGCTTTCAGGAGTTGAATGCTCATCCTTGCAGCATACTGAGCAACGGACAAGACCTCCGCGCCCACTTTGACTTTGTCTTTGGGGTTGAATGCTGTGCCTGCGAATATCCCTATCACGCCTTGGTTGATCATCCTGCCGTGCTGCGAATCGACCCCGAAATCCCTGCTCCACTTCAACACATTCAGCTTTCTCAGGAGAAGTAAGCATTTCGAGCCTCGGTTCAACGTTATGTCTCTTGACCTCTCAGTGAGACGGACGGACACAAAGTCTTCTCGTGGAGCCCAGCTATCTGGGCCGCTGGAACGATTCCTGCATGGCCGATGATATTCTTCCTCTAAGCGACCAAGATGATCAGTATCCACTGACTGCCAGGCTAGGTTTCTTGGATTCCTCCATCATTCAATGAAGTGTCGCTCATATCGATCAGGGGAAGGCGGTGTGTAATGTACTGGAGGTCTTGCAAGAAAGGGTTCAACCGGAATACTGACGCCAGAACAAATCCAATCAACTTGGCTCTGGGCTACCTGTTTCTGCTCGGTGGGCCGAACGGAAGAAATATGACGTGTCGAGCGATCAATGGCCTTGAGGTATGTCCAGTAGTGACGGATCAACGTGTCTACCCCGAGAGAATGAACATTGCGGCATGCGTCAGAGAGTTAGAAGAGCACTTCTCATCACAAGGCTACGAGACTCAGGTCCTGGGAACTGCACCCAACGTTCTCGTTCAGGTCAAAAAGCGCGGCCTTCTGCGAACGGCAGCGGGCCTAACGACTGCGATGACCGCGCAGTTCAGGAAGAGTCAGGAAGGCATCGTGGTCACCCTCGGTGCACACAAGTGGCTCGACAAAGCCACCGCTGGCGCCGTCGGCGCGATTATCTTCGCTCCTCTGCTCTTGACCGCGGCATACGGCGCCTGGAAGCAATCAAGGCTTCCCGACAAATTCTGGGAGATAATCAACAGGTACGGGATGGCCTGCCCCCGATGTGGAAGCCCGAATCAAGGCTCCCCGTTCTGCTCCAACTGCGGCATAGCTCTCGTGTAGATGGCTGAGACACAGGTTGGATCACGCGTCCACTGGAATCCACGATTGGAGCCCTAGTGGGCAACTCGTCTGTGGCGGTTACGACAGGAGATGTACCACAGAAAGGAGAAGTTGGTAGAGAGGGTGCAAGAACTGACTGAATCATGGAACATGGCCTGTGCTCTGAATGATTGGATGACAGGGACGGTTTCGTCGCCAAAGAAGCTTTGGTCACCAGCACTACTCTGCCAGCGCAATTGCACAGTAAGCAAGGCTCCCTTTCTCTCTCGGAGTTCAGTCAGCCATCAGTCTTTACCATCGACGCCTTCACATTCCTGATGAGCGTCATAGAATCGCTACAGCTGCAGAGTTGACACTTATTAGTGGCCGTTTCGTTTGCGCGCAAGAGGAAATCAGACGATGCCAATTGAAATTGGAGATCGGGTTAAGATTCACTATACCGCGAAGCTTGAGAATGGAGAGGTCGTAGAGAGCACTCGCGGTCGAGAGCCTGTCAGCTTCAAGATTGGTTCAGAAGCGTTACTGCCTGCTTTGCAAGAGTCACTCATCGGATTGGCGAAGGGAGACAGGAAGAAGATCACCCTTCCTCCGAAGAATGGATTTGGTGAGCGAACAGCAGAATTAGTGCAGGAGCTTCCTAAATCCTCCTTCGAGGGCAAGGTGGACGCTTCCGCCGGCGACTTGGTTGAGTTGAAGCTCAGAGACGGGACCCAACGTTTGGCCGTGGTCAACGAGGTGAAGGAAGACTCCGTGATATTGGATCTCAATCATCCCCTAGCGGGAGAAACTTTGGTGTACGACATCGAAGTCGTCGACGCAACCTCAGAGTAGCGAGGACGTCTAGGATGAAGATGCAGAGGACCGGCATGATCGTTGGCATAGCCCAGAGCCACGACCCAATGAAAGTGCGGGTTCAGGTGAAGCCCCAAGAAGAACCAACGCACGAAAGGGTAAGGCCCTACCCGCAAAGCGAGCAGGAGAGGATGGCAGCGCAGATGAGCGAAAGCATCGCGAAACAGATAGGAAGCGCCCTACCTGGGGCGGTCATAATCGGGCCTGGTTTTCCTCCCTTCGGCGGCCAACACGTCGAGGAGTGGCTCGTCCCTGTTGATCGCGCATCCGAACTTGCCGTTGGAAAGAAGGTCAGGCTGACGTTGGAGACGCTGGACGAAGAAGCCTAGAGCGCTGGGCCGACTCGACCAGAATTGGCTCACATCTCAGCGTGTTCACCGATGTCTTTCGGCAACGATACTATCCTGAGACCACGACCTTCGATCAACTGTTGGTCAGCCAACCTTGTCGAGCTAGGTGTACCGCCTTTCCGCCTCGACCCTTTTCGTGCGCGACATCTTTGGAGGGGCTTGCTCCTTCTTTCCAGTCCACTTGATATCTTCCCCGATGAACCTCAAGACAACCTGCTTGAAGCTGTCGAAGATCTCAGCGAGTTCCTCCTGTGAGAACGTCTCCATGAACGCCGGGTTTCTCAGCCACGTATTCCAACCCTGTACAGTCTCGAATAGGGCGGAGTTCAGTTTGAACAAACCCAAGTAGAGTGACAGTCGGTCCGTTGGTTCAAGGCTCTCGAGATGTGCCAGAACCTCAGCACGTTCTTCCGTCCAAGACAACACCTACG
>CAZUTN010000114.1:0-4136 GCA_964623365.1 uncultured Candidatus Bathyarchaeia archaeon | reverse complement strand
ATGTTGTCAGAGGATGAGCTCTCGAAGGTCATAGACCAAGTCATTGACGCGAACTCTGGTCTGGTCGACCAGAAAGGAGAGGCCGCGTACGGGAGGATCATGGGGTTGGTCATGGGAGAGGTCCGAGGTTCTGCGGACTCCGCGAGGGTGACGAAGTTGATCAAGGCTAAGATCGCGGAGAAGACAGGCAAGAAGTGATTCGATCAGGGGCTCACGTTACTTCAAGAGTACCTCTTCGTCCTTCATGACATTGAAGCCTAGCCGTTTGAAACGGTCTATGTCGTGCTGAAGATACAACGTGAGTGCGGTCTCGTTGTATGCCTCAAGGAATAGTTCGCCGCACACGCTGCAGATCTTCTCGCTCATAGCAGCCGCCACTTGGTGGCCATAGAGTCCATTCGTGAGGATGGCGACCCCCATCTGGCTATCGTCTGGGTGATTATCGATGTTTGAGCATTCGAATACCATCCACGTGTTCCATCTTTCTTCGCCCAAGAATCCCAGCCTTCGAACTCCATATGTTCACGATCAAACAATAATAATACTTGCGTATCAGCACCGAAGGATGTGGAGAGCGGAGGGCCAGTTCACTCCAAGAACTCTACGTCGTCGATCAATCCATCTTGGTTTGCGTCTACGCCCGATACAACCCGCGCCACGATCTCGCGATTGAACACGTTTCCGGCGGCGACATCCTCCGTGTATCTCACGAAAGCCATGATCGCGGCTTGAGTGCCCACGGTCTCATTTCCGGCAAGAACGATGACTTGTGACTCAGGGTTCATCGGGTTTCGGATCATCTGCACAGCGCCATCCTGCGGTTCCGCGTAGGTTCTTTCTGAGATCGTAGACATTATCACGTCGGGACCAGCAAGCTCGTACGTGATCGGTAGGAACTCGTTCATCATCACTGCGATCGTGTTTACTCTGGGATTGCCGACCAGGATTAGGTTCTCCAAGATCTGCTGTTGAGTGAGCTCCGTATCGAGCTTGACCACGTTACTCCTAGCGAGCGGGAGGAGAGATCCCAGGAAAAAAGCCAGATATGATGCATGATAGCCACCGAGATCTCTCTCTCTGAAGATGCCATGTTGTTCAGGGCTTCCCACAACAACATGTCCATCAAAGACGCCGTTGGTAACGTACGGCGACAGCAGCCTCATGCTCGCCTCCGAAAGGTTGCTCTCTTCAGTCGAGGCGTCTACTTCTTCGAGTCTTGACGCGATGACTGCGATGGCTCTATGTTCGGCTCGATAGTACTTTGCTATGGCCCCTCGACGTCGTTCGCGTCGTTGAAGGCGTATGAATCCTGTCTTCTCGAGTTCTTTCAGGTGGTAGCAGACGACCTGTTGACTTGTGTTGAGTTTCTTCGCCAGTTCCCTCGCACACTGGTCGAGAGTCGCGAGCTCTTGAAGGATCTTCCAGCGCATCGGCTGAAGTAAGGCCTGAGCCGGCCTTGGATCTTCGAAGACCTTAACTGGGAGCGGTTGCGCGCCTCGCCGATCTTTGAGGACCAGGTAGGACATCGAGATCAACGGAAGTCTTCGCCTTTGAATACTAAAGTCGTTTCTTGACTGGTCTGTGCATTAACATTGGATCACGGAGTCCCGCGATGCGCACAACCTGCGTCGCAGTACGTGGGAATCGGCCGAATGGAGACGGTCTACCAGACTTCGAGTAGATACGCCTTTTCGCGTAAACCTTATCAGCGAACTCGCCGTACTGCCGTCAGGAATGTTCCATGGGTCCGTCAACAGGTGCGGCGGGCAGGCAAGTTGCCTTCGTGGCTTCCATGGGTGCTTTGGGAAACGCCTTGGCCCTTCTCACCTTGTCGATCCCGACCCCGATAAGTCAGGTCGCTCCTGACCTGTCGCATGTCGCCACACTGATAGTTGCTCTGTACGCTGGACCCGCGTTGGGCGGAATTACGGGAGCCATCGTCAGTATTGTGCCGTTCTACCGATTCGGCGTCACCGGCTGGTTCGGACCATTCGTGGGCTTCCTCATCATACCGCTGAAGTCGTTAACCGGAATAACCGCCGGGTTCCTCGGCAGGAAACTCAGGCCTAGTCTAGCAACTCTCCTTGGTTATGTGCCGGAGTGTCTCTCCACATACCTCTACTTCATGCTAGTCGTTCCTCTCTTTCTTCCTGAGGTGGGTCAGTATATCACAACGGGATTTGTCGCTCTTGTTCTCTCGAAGGCTTGGGTCGAGCTAGGTATCATAGCCGTCATTATGGAGGCGATCAAGCGACGCGACATTGTCCGCCGCCTGATTGCCAACACTGCCTGACTGTTGAGCGTGTCTTCTGTCAAGGCCTAGTTGCTTGGTTCATGCTCACGTTCCTACGTCCGGGCGACTTCGAGGAACAGGGAAGTTGTCACGAGGGCGTTGGCGTTCTGTCAATGAGATCTTCACTCGATGGGCCTGTGCCAATCAACGTCACTGGAATTCCAGCAGTCTTCTCCACTTCCTTCACGAACTCCCTAGCCTTGCTCGGGAGGTCTTCGAACCTCTTGACTCCGGTGGCGTCTGGGAATAGCACGTCTATTTTGGTGATCGCGGCCTGTGTGGCTCCATTCAGGTGAACGGCTTTCTTCGCTAGGTCGAAATTGAATGGGGCTGCTCTGCGAGGTCTTCCGGTGACGGTTCCAAATTCCTGCCAGCCTCTCCTTCGGCTTTCTTCTTCGCTGAGTTGTCCTTCAAGGGGTCCTTGGCCGACTCGCGTAACGAAGGCCTTGAAGACGACGATGACGTCGTCAACGTCAGTTGGTCCGATGCCGACGTCCGAACAGATTGCCGAGGCGCAGACATCCTTGCTGGTACAGTAAGGGTAGGTCCCGTGGAACAGTGACAGAAATGTGCCTTGCGATCCCTCAAGCAACACATCGCGTTCCTCACACAGAGCCTTGCCGATCTCATCCGGCACGTCGGCTAGGAGGCCGGATAGCTCTGGGATGTCCTTCGCCAGCTTGGCTGATCTGAATACGCGATCAGCGTTGCAGGCTCCAACCCCGCTCTTTGTGACACCTATGGTCTTCACGAGATGTTCCGATCGGCTCTCTTCGTCTATGTGCTTTTGTTCGATTATGGCGCATTGTCGGTCTATGCCGATCCGGTTCCTTGTCTCGGTGACTTCGATCTCCTTGAACAGTATGGTCGGGTTCACGAGGACACCGGGGCCTATGAGAAGTCGTGATTCTCTTGAAACGAATCCGCTTGGAATCATCCTCAGCGAGTATGTCTTGCCTTGAATCTGCACAGTGTGTCCAGCATTCGGGCCAACTCCGCCTCGAGCGACGATCGCGGGGTGATCTCTAAGAGCCATATATGCGACAAGCTTCCCTTTGCCTTCGTCACCGAAGAAGCCGCCTACGACGACCGTGCACGCCACCGGTGTTCCCCATCATGGCGATACAGTTGATCCTTAAGCCTTTTTCGAAGCGGTCGTCTTCCCGGATCAAGAATCGCGTTTCCTATTGAATTCGATGGGCGAACAAGATTCAGTTCGCCCGTCGAATGTCCTCACCGCGCCGGCTGAGAGCGCTCAGACACTTTTTCTTCATCATCGGAGTAGTCTTCGACGTCTGGTGGTCTAAAGGTTTCGCTTGGGCAGCTGTCTGCGGTCAGGCGACACGGGTTAGATGTCCCAGCTTTCTGTCTTGTAGTTGTCTGACGAAGGCTGCGCCCAACGGACTCAATGCGAAGCGATCATCTCCGCGAAGGTTCGCTATTGTGACGAGGCCTCGAGTTTCCAGACGCTTGACTCTCGCAGCGGCCTCTGTCTTCGGGAGATCTGACAAGCGAGTGAGAAGGTCATGTATGGTCACGTCGCGGGTTCCCAGCGCCCTAAGCTCCCACAACGCTTGGAGAATCATGATCTCGTTGTCAGACAAGTCAGCGTTCATGGTATTTGACATTCTGCATCAATCCGCAATGAGCTCATATGGGTTTCATGCGAAACTTTGGTGTACTACGATGCGAACATTAATATACCTAGGCACGTCCGTATGGCGGCAGGCAGTGTTCCATGAGTTCAGGTGAAGACACGGCAGCGTTTCTGGAGGCGCTGACACGTTCCCCCCAACTCAAAGTGCTTAGCGTTCTTGTTGAACGCCCACAAGAGGAGCTTACC
>CAZUTN010000113.1:0-4140 GCA_964623365.1 uncultured Candidatus Bathyarchaeia archaeon | reverse complement strand
GACGACACTATCGCGGTGGCGCTGTCAGGCGGCAAGGACAGCGTCGCGCTTCTGCGGATTCTGTGGAAACTTGAGCGGCGATTTCCTCCAGCTCGCCTCGTTGCGCTGACCGTGGACGAGGGAATCTCAGGCTATCGAAGCGAAGCCGTTTCCATATCGAGAGACACGTGCAGTGAATTCGGGATCGAACACATTGTAGTCTCGTTCGAGGAGCTGTTCGGAGTCACGATGGATCAGGTGTCCAGCGAGCCCAAGGAGTTGCAGCCCTGTTCCTACTGTGGCGTCCTGCGAAGAAAGGCGCTCAACGAAGGCGCCAGACGCATTGGAGCTACGAAACTGGCCACTGCACACAACCTTGACGATGAAGTGCAGACGGCGTTGTTGAACGTAATGCATGGCGATGTGGAACGAATCTTGCGTCCTTCATCGGTCTCCGGAAAGCGTCAGGCAAGAGAGAGATTCGTTCCAAGGATAAAGCCGCTGGCCGAGGTTCCTGAGAAGGACACGACACTGTATGCGTATGCGTGTGACTGCCGATTCCAGACCGCGCCGTGCCCGCACGGCCATAACGCCTTGAGAGGCGACATCAGGGTAATGCTCAACAGGCTTGAGCTGAAACACCCGGGTCTGAAACACACCATCTACCGATCAATCGAGAGGCTCTCAGAGGCAAGAGGGGGCAAAGAGAAGCCTCGCATATTCAGAACATGCAACATTTGTGGCGATCCCACACCCAACGTTGCATGTGAAGCTTGCATCATGCTAAGGACGCTCAAGCATGAGCTTGATGCAGCTCCAGCGATGCATCCGCATACAAGGCTGAGCAGATAACGCATGGTGGAGGCGGTCATCGCATCGTAGCATCTCTCAGCGCTGCAATTCGCTGAGATAACAGTTAAAGGACAGCCGCCCGAAGTTTTGGACGGCGGTGGTGGGGGATCGAGGAGCTAGCCGTTCCTTGTTGCCCGAAATCGGCTACACGCGGGGATCCGCTAACTCGAGGGAGAGGCATATCGTTCCTCCTGTAGGCTCCGGTTGCCGACGATGAAATCCTGCCCTATCGGGCCGGTGGAGAAAGGGCCTCTTTCGAAGGGAAGAGGCTACTTCTTTGCGGCCGAACCCGGCGAGACTCGGAAGAGGGCAGTCGTAAGGTCGACATGCTGGCGCTGATAGGATCACAGGGTTCAGGAAGCATCCGGAAAACCGCGAGAGGAAACTGTGTCCATCACTTGAGGATGCCGCCACCGTCATAACTCAAAGGCGCATCAGTACCCCATACGCTCACCTTATATCAATCTCGCAGGTACGTTCAGCGAACCTCCGGAAGAGAGCGTAGACTCGTAGGATGCGAAGTGTTCAGCATGAGCAAGGAAGCAAAGAAGCTCGCTGAGGTCAAAGCATTCGACAAGTGGGACCTGAGCGGAATCGAGGTCGAAGATATCAGCCTGCAGAGATACCTAAGCACAAGAGCAATGTTCGTGCCTCACAGCAGCGGCCGACATGAACACCAGAAGTTCAGAAAATCAACAGTCAACGTAGTTGAGCGACTGGTCAACAACATGATGCGTCACGGAAGGGCCGGAGGGAAGAAGGCGAAAGCCGTCAGCATCGTTCGCAATGCGTTCGAGATAGTTGAGCTGAAGACCAAGAAGAACCCGATCGAGGTCTTGGTGAGGGCTGTGCAGAATGTCGCTCCCGCTGAAGATGTGACACGGGTAGCCTACGGTGGAATAGTGTACCCGATCTCAGTAGATATAGCTCCCCAGAGACGCATAGACCTGTCCTTGAGATTCATAACCGACGGCGCGCGGCAAGCAGCGTACAGCAATCCGCGAACAATAGACGAATGTCTAGCAGAGGAGATCATTCACGCCGCTGAGCGTGACAACCGAAGCTACGCCGTTCGAAAACGCGACGAAATGGAACGCGTGGCACTGGCCTCTCGATAGGGGACCCACGCGGTTTCCTTTGGTGTTCATCCTCCATCGATCATTGTTCGGAGCAGATTTTTCGACCTAGGCCCGTATTCCGTCAAGAGATCAGAAGATTACTCGATTCTGGTTTCGGAAACGGCCGGAACACTGTCGAACCCTTAAATACATGATTGCGGCCTTACACTACGAATCTAATACCGGAACGGACGGATGATTTCGTGTCGGCAAAGAAGCCCCACCTGAATCTGATCATCATTGGCCACGTGGATCATGGTAAGAGCACCATGACCGGCCACCTGCTCTATCTGACCGGAAACATCGATGAGAAGACGATCAAGAAGTACGCTGATGAGTCAGCGAAGCTCGGCGCAGGCGAGACGTTCAAGTTCGCCTGGGTGCTCGACACGCTGAAGGAAGAGAGGGAAAGAGGCGTCACGATAGACCTTAGATTCGAGAAATTCGAGACAGGTAAAATATTCTTCACGATCATCGACGCGCCTGGACACCGAGACTTCATCAAGAACATGATCACGGGCACAAGCCAAGCGGACGCTGCCATCTTGTGCGTGTCGGGAAAGAAGGGAGAGTTCGAGGTTGGCGTTGGCCCCGGCGGGCAGACCCGTGAACATGCATACCTCGCGAGAACCCTCGGAGTGAACCAACTCGCGGTCGCCGTCAACAAGATGGACGACGCCTCAGTCAACTGGAGCCAGGAACGCTTCGAGGAGTGCAAGAAGGAGGTCAGCGGCCTCCTCAAGGTAGTTGGCTACGACCCGTCCAAGATAACAATCATTCCGGTCTCAGGTTGGACTGGGGACAACCTGGCCAAGCCGAGCGAGAAGATGTCGTGGTTCAAAGGCCCCACGCTTCTCGCAGTACTGGACACCTTCACCGAGCCGCCCAAGCCATTGGACAAGCCACTGCGAATTCCGGTCCAGGACGTTTACTCGATCACGGGAGTAGGAACCGTCCCCGTGGGCAGGGTCGAGACCGGCGTCTTGAAGAGCGGCGACACTCTCGTGTTCATGCCGGCAGGCGTGAAGGGCGAGTGCAAAGACATCGAGACGCACCACGAGAAGATTCCGGAAGCGATTCCAGGCGATAACATCGGTTTCAACGTTCGAGGCATCACGAAGACAGACATCCACCGCGGAGACGTGGCCGGGAAGGCTGATGCGCCCCCGACCGTCGCAAAGGAGTTCATCGGCAGAATCATAGTTGTCTTCCACCCAACAGCCATTGCACAGGGCTACACGCCGGTCATGCACGCGCACACCTCAACGATGGCAGCCACGTTCACGGAGCTGATGCAGAAGATCGATGCAAGATCCGGACAGATTGTAGAGGAGAAGCCGTCGTTTCTAAAGACAGGCGACGCTGCGCTCGTCAAGCTTCGTCCTGTAAGGCCCTTGTCGCTTGAGTCGTACTCCGACATTCCGCAGCTGGGAAGATTCGCGATCCGCGACATGGGCAGCACAGTCGCCGTAGGTGTCGTCCAGCAGATCACGGAGAAAGGCTAGCGACACGCGCCGAACCTTTTTAAATCACTCCCGTATTCTTGCTGTGTTTCCGGTTAGCGTGGAGGATGGACTCCAGTGGTCAACAGGGCGCGTATCAGGCTGTCAGGGACAGACCCTCACGGACTGGACTCCATCTGCGGTGAGATCACGAAGATCGCTGACAAGACCGGCGTGAAGCTACGTGGCCCGGTACCACTCCCCACGAAGAGGCTGAACGTTCCCACGCGGAAGAGTCCCTGCGGCGAAGGCACACACACCTGGGACAAATGGGAGATGCGAATCCACAAACGCCTGATCGACGTCGACCCAAATGAGAGATTCCTCAAGCGCTTGATGAGAATCAGGACACCGGAAGACGTATTCATCGAGATCGAACTGCTGTAGAGTCGCGCGGCCACGAGGCCCGTAGCCAAAACTGGCTCTGTTGTCATGCGGTCCTGTTGATTCGTGTGTTGTTCGATTCCGAGACTGATCTGTGATCGACCGAGCGCAACGCTTTAGTGGCGCAGAAGGATCGCTGGTGCTGCGGAAACGCGGGGGTCCCAGAGCCAGGTCAATGTCTGTCTGGCCTGATGGGCGGGTCGCGTTCTGATCACGCGCGCCAAACTCAAGACCGAATCCGTAGCGCGGGTGGGTCATCCCGTGGCGTAGGCCTTCGTGGGTTCGAATCCCACCCCCCGCACTTT
>CAZUTN010000112.1:0-4198 GCA_964623365.1 uncultured Candidatus Bathyarchaeia archaeon | reverse complement strand
GACACGACTGACTTCTCGTTGTAGACCGGCACATGCACTGACACGGAGGGCCAGACGCTCGGGGGCGAGGCGGCAGGAGGTCTCTTTCTTCGAGACGCACACAGCGTAAGCATCCAGGCATGCATGGCGTAGATCGCAAGAAGGCCAGAGACGATGACGGAAAGAATCAGGATGACCTGCTGCGTTAGACTGAGAGATTCAAACGCAAGCGCCGACAGAAGGCTCCACCATTCTACGACTGACAAATGTGACCACACCGGATTCTACATAACTCTTCCCGGTGTGAGTGCGTAGGTAGCAGGCCCTGAACAAGCGTCAAGGTACGAGTATCCACAGTCGAGGGTCCCCCCTATAGGGGGGTCCGGGCGAAACTGGCACGCAGGCACGCGCATCACGAGAGCTCCCAGAAGTGACCTCAAAGACCTCAGTCTACTCAACCTTTGGGTGAACTAGCCGCCGTTCTGTCAATTTGAAACCCAGATAGGACTCGTCTTCCTTCAAAGCCCACACGACATGGTTGAGCGCTCTTGATAAGAGCGTCAAAGGGCAGATTGTGTTCATCATAGATAACCGTAAGTCGGCTGCACGCGGGGTGTACTTGTGAACCTGACTATCGGAGTCTGCGCATTCAACGAGGGAAGAAACGTCAAGGCACTACTAGACGATATTCTGAATCAGAAAGGCATACCGGCTACTTTCAACGTGATAGTGGTGGCTTCGGGGTGCACGGACAACACAGCTGACCTTGTTCGCGAAGTCATGAGGGACGACCCCAGGGTGCTCCTGGTTGAGGAGGAAATCAGATCCGGAAAAGCGAGCGCGATCAACCAGATTCTGTCGATGTGTCCCAGCGGGCTCCTGGCTCTCGTGGATGCGGACACACGACTCCCTCAGAATTCCGTCAAGGAGGTCATGCGTGCGTTCTCTGACGAGAAGATTGGAGTGGTGGGAGCATTGCCGGTCGTCGGGAATGCCGAGAACGGCACCGTTGCAGAGTCGGCCGCGATCATATGGCGGGTGATGAGTCGGGCTCTGAACGAGCTGAGCGTGAGAGGGGACCTTTCATTCGTCATGGGAGAGCTGTACTGCTTCAGACCCAACATTGTCCGAGAAATTCCGGCGGGAGTCGTGAACGATGACGCGTACGTTGCCTCATTCGTCCGGGGCAGAGGCTTCAAGGTCGTCATCGCGCCTAGAGCGAACTTTGTGACCAAGGTTCCGTCATCGATTCCTGATTATGTTGCCCAAAGGCGACGAGTAACCTACGGACACCTGCTCATTAGGGCTCGGACCGGCAGGTTCGCGACGAGCATGGAAGGTATCGCGCTCAATCACACATGGACTCTCATACGGGCAATGATTCGTGAGGCTGCATTGCGGCCGGCGAGCATGATTCGAGCTCTGCTTGTCATGGAACTAGAGGTTGTAGCAGGGCTTCTTGCTTGGATGGATCTGAAAATGGGAAAGCAGCATGTGCTGTGGAAGAGAATCGAAACCACGAAGTGACTCTGCTACTTGTTGACGTAGCACATCGGGCATGTGATCAGAGGACGCCTTGTCTTTGACGCGACCTTGACCAACTGGAATCCGCACCTGCTGCATCTCTGATCGAGCAATGTCAGCGTCCCGAGCTGCGGAAGGGGAAGGGTGAAGCTGCACGCTCCTTCCCATTTTCCGAGACATCCAATGAACCTCTTACCGCTCTTTCGGCTCTTGACGATATGCAGCCTGCGACCGCACTTCGGGCATGCAACGGACAGGGTGAGCTTTGCAATCCCCGCCTGCTTGATCGTGGAGCTGAGCTGCTCACCGATCTCCCGCTCGTGTGCCTTCAACTCGCCCATGATGGGTTTCAAGTGTTGGATTGCTTCGTTTACCACCCGTTGCTTTTCCTCTTTTCCGAGTTCGATGTTGTCCATCATCGCCTCGAGTTCACGAGTGAACGCGACATCAAGGACTCTCGGACAGTACTTCTCAAGAACTTCGACTATCCGAACGCCAAGAGGGGTGACCTCGATCCTGTCCCCTTTGATGTATGTTCTTCGAACGAGAGTTTCGATTATCTCTGCCCGTGTAGCTTTTGTTCCTATTTCGTTTCGTTCCATCTCGCGAAGTAGACTGCTTGGATTGTATCTTAGCCGCGGCTGAGAGAACTTCTCAACGGCCTTGACTGACAGGAACTTCACTCGGGTGCCTTTGCTGACTGGAGGAAGCTGCACCTCCTCGAATCTCACGTACGGCTTGTAGAAATCAATCCAACCCGGAGCCACGATACGGGAACCCCTCAAGTAGAACTTGAGCTCGTTGACGTTGATGGTTGCCCTGATGTTCTCTCGGGTTGCGGGCGGCCCAAATGTTGCCATGAAGCGTTTGACAATTAGGTCGTATATCTTGGACTCCTTCGGGTCAAGAGATCGCTTCGGAGGAGCACCTGTTGGGTATACTGCTGGGTGGGCTGGATCGGACTTCTTTCCCTCGTTCGGGTGAAGGCTCCGAAGATCCAACAATGCGGTTGCATGTCGCTCGTAGTTCGGGTTCTTGCTCAAACCCTGAAGGACTCGTCGATAGCCAATCGAGGCCGGCAGCTTCTGGCTTGACGTCCTGGGATACGAGATCAGAGCATCTAGGTAGAGCCGCTCGGCAACACCTAGACTGTAACGTGGCACGATTCCAAAGTGGCTGTACGCCTCTGTTTGGAGCGAAGAGAGATCAAAAGGAGACGGAGGACCGACCCTAGCCAACTTGGACCCGACGTCCTCAATCGAGCCTTCCTTGCCATCTGAGAGCGATACAGCCCTGTCCGCCTCCGCCTTGGTGTCAAACTTTTGCACATCAGACTCCGCTCGCAGAGTGTCCCCGTTGATCTCGACGGTAGCGTGAATTTCCCAATACGGAACGGGCACGAACGTCTCGATTTCCTGTTCGCGTTCCGCAACAAATCTCACCGTGGGTCCTTGAACGCGTCCCGTGCTTAGGGTCGCGTACCTGCCGCTTGATTTCCTCGCTGACTCCGTCAACGCACGGGAGAGATTGATTCCGTACAACCAGTCAACTTCGTGGCGACACAGACCCGCATCAACGAGTGGAAAATCAAGCTGTGGGAGCATGTGGTCGTAGGCGTGCTGTAGTTCTTCGGGGGTAAGAGCACTGAATCTCATTCGTTTTGCCGCGGCGTCGGCTCCCCCGCAGGCGTACTTCAAGATCATGTATCCAATGAGTGAACCTTCGATGTCAAGATCGCAAGCATTTACGAAGGCGTTGGCTTCCTTGGCCATCTCGGCGATGGCGTTGAGCCACCTCTGCTGTCTTTCACGTCCGCGTTCGGCTACGTGGATTGGTTTCCAAGCGTACTCCCAGACAGGATACTGTCTCCGCTGAGAGATTCCGACTTGGTCAACCTTGTAGAGATGGCCGAGCGCAGAACATACGAGGATCCTTTCTGCCGAACGCTTGACTTCGTAGACGGGAACCCCCTTGAAGCTGAACTTTCTGGGCTCCCCCTCGGATTGAAGCGCTTCCGCGACATGGAGTGCTGCGTCTGGCTTCTCCGTGACAATGAGCGTCGTCTTCAGGGCGAATCCTTCTCCAGAAGGAAACTGGCTACCTCGCGCGCCTTCTCTCCCGTCTCAGAAAGTTGCAGAAGCCGTTCTAGGAACGCTCTCTTGCTCACTTCATTGTTGTACGCCATTTGCCACCTGCAGAACGCCGTCTCCAACTGTACGTGCGCTCGCTGGTGCGGCTTGCAGAATTGCGATCCTTCAGCTGTCGGGTTGCTGCAAACCGGGCAAGTCCGTTGCATAGGCGGGCGTCACTGGATTGTGTTGAGAGCTTGCCAAGAAGCACGCGTATTAAGGCTTCTCGAGTTTGAAGCTTCATCGTGGCGTATCGGTGGTGTCGCACACCAGTCTAGTCTGATGATACCTCTTGAAGTAGCATGCCTTCGATACTGATCGGTGCCAGCTTCACAGCGAGATCGTATGCTTCGTCGACGCGGGAGTCCCTTTCTCCGAAGATCTCAATGACCTTCTGTCCCTTTGAGACCTTGTGCCCTTCCTTTCCATGCAGCACTATGCCCGCTCCCTTTTCGATTGGCGCCCCTGCGGCGCGCGCCATCTGGTTCATTGCAGCATTGGAGACGCGTGTTACGTAGCCGTCGCACGGGGCAACTATCTCGGCTTTACATTGACCCACTGGGATC
>CAZUTN010000111.1:2773-4203 GCA_964623365.1 uncultured Candidatus Bathyarchaeia archaeon | reverse complement strand
AGGAAACGGTCGGTTTCTTCACGGTCAGACGACCTGATTCTTGTGATGTGCTCAGTCTTGTGTATGGCAAGGTGTCCGGGACTAGTTCGTCCATCACGCTTGGGACCGAATAGGTGGGGAGGCCAAGCGCAGAAGGATTGAGGCCCATGACCAACGCGGAAGTATCGAGCACCAGTACCTTCTTTCCAGTCTCATCGGAGCAGCTAAACGCTCTCCACCATCCAAGGCTTCCGAGTCGACCCGTCCCGATGTCCCATCTTCGTCAACTATTAGCTTGGTCAGGCCCTCTTTAGGGCTGACTATCGAGATGTCTTGGGAACCCGATGGGTATCACGTACTCAGACTCTTGATCCAGAGCCGCAGCCGTCAGCCGGCGGACACATATTTCAACCAAAGAACGATGAAGAGATGGATGGATCCGAAAACGAAGAGCAGACAGGTCAGCAGAATGTGGGTCTTGAGCCAAGACCTCAAGACGCGCCGCCCCAGGGCTCGTGCGCGTAGTTGCTCGCCTATGAGGCCGCTTATCAGTGTGAGCAGGATCAACCAAGCGGCGAAGCCCTGCACCCCCGTGAGTCCGACGAGTCCCCAGCTTGGTCTAAGGTAGGGAAACGGGTTGGCGTATCTGAAATCCAGCGGAAATCCTGAGTGCACTAACAACAAGGCAGCACCCGCAATGTCTACGTAACAGTGTGCCCGCAACCATGTCCTTCTGCTCCCGACGCTACTGTCTCGTACCTGCGTCATGGCCTTTCTCAGAGTGTAGAACTGGCCTGCGACCAAGAGCACAGTTCCGAAGTAGGCGAGCTTGAAACCTACCGGGGAACCCCCCTTCAAGATCTTCGCAGAGAGATTCTCGATTGTGTAGGACGGTATCTCCTGGAAAAGCTGCGAGAATCCAAGCATCAGGAATAACGCGACAACTAGGGTCCCGGTAGACCACACCAACAGGCCGATACGGCGGCGATTGAGCCTCATTCCACATAGCCCGGGCTCAGGGTTGACGGTCAAGGGATCTTCGGAACCCCAACGGGGATCACGTACGCAGGCTTCTCTCGGTCGGACAGCTGCAGGATTCTCTGAATCTCGGCATCGTGGAATGCGCCGACGACCACGTTGCCCAACCCGAGGGCGACGGCTTGGAGGTATATGTTCTGAGCCGCATGACCTGTCTCCTGCCACACGTATCTCACTCCTCTCTCACCGTACTTTCCCGTGGTCCGTTCGAAGACTGCCGTGATCACGAAGTTCACGGGCGCGGAACCGACCCACTCTTGATCGAGCGCCGCCGCCATCAATTGCTCGCTGAAATCGCCTGTGATTCTCTCAACCAGCTTGTGGTCTTTTGGCTCGTAGTGGTGAACCCCTGCCTCAAGCCCTTCCACTCCAGAAGGCTTCGTGACGACATAGATCTCAAGAGGATAGGTTCC
>CAZUTN010000111.1:0-2673 GCA_964623365.1 uncultured Candidatus Bathyarchaeia archaeon | reverse complement strand
GGACACCTTTCCTTTCGTTGGGCTTCGCACTACATATCCTGCTCGTCTCCGAATCTGCCCGCATGGTACCAAGCGTGGTCTTGCACGCTGCTTGGCGGGAGCGAGGAACGGTGACGGCAGCGCTGCACAAGAATGAGCGTTGCGCTCGGGCTTCCCAACTGTCTAGATGGTTGCAGGTTCGGGAGCGAAGGCTCGGTAGGGCTGCTCTATTCTGAGAATGTGATCGCTGTCGCCTTGTCTGACGGTTACTGGATTTCTTTCTGCATTGGACGGAGGCGCATTAGGCCTCTGAGTGATCGAATTGGCCCTAGGCGCACGAATACAGCCTTGTGAGGTGACCGAGTGATCGTAACCGAGGTTTGAGGTTGCAGTTCTCGTTGGAGACGCCCGTCGATGACGAGAGTTCCCTTCAGTTTCGGAGCCACCAGCTCCACCTTGATACTGTTGTCCATGGATACAACGAGCGGTGTCAGGTGCTCGAGTGGGCAGATGAATGTCACCACAAAAACGTCAACCGAATTGTCAACGACAGGGCCGCCCGCGGACAGAGAGTACGCCGTCGATCCCGTGGGTGTCGAAACGATGAGACCGTCGCCACGAAACTCTAGCAGCTGTGACTTGTCGATCGATACTATGAAGTGAAGCATCTTCGACGGCGTCCCCGAGGTGATTACGACTTCGTTCAGGCCGTCGATGGCGACCTCGCCCTTGATCGTCGCCGTGAGCTTTGTTCGCTCTTCCCTCTTGCAAGTGCCTTTGATGAAGCTTTCAATCGCGTGCATCGCGTTATCGGGATCCACCTCTGTCAGGTATCCCCTCCTGCCCATATTGACCGCAAGTATCGGCGTCTCAGGTTTCGGAATGGACATGCACGTCTTCAGGACCGTCCCGTCTCCGCCTACAGTAACGATGAGGTCAGCATCCATCTTTGAGAACGAAATGCCTCCGGGCAGTCTTGCAGCCTGAGAGAGCTGTTCCTCGGGCAGGACCTTCAGCCCTTTCTTGATCATGGTCTTGTAGAGTTTCGATGCGATCTTCAGCGCGTCGTCTCCGTCGAGCCTAGAAACGAGGCCAACTTTCGTGACCAACACCGAGCCGCTCGCCCGTCTTAGTGATCTCAACCGAATATATAGGGTATCTAAGCACCTTGAGGTGGCTGGGAAAGATCGGTTACAAAGAGAACGGTCGCACCTTCGATAATGCAGCTGGTCCTTCACGGATTCGGGCATTCTTCTTCTCGGAAGCTTTTTAGCAGTTTTCCTCTCTAGTCAGCCTTCGTGGTATTGAGGAACGAGAGTTGAGTAGACCTGTCGATGTTGGCTCGTTGAGGATCGGGCAATACATCGTCATCGACGACGAACCTTGCAGGATCGTGGAGTGCGAGAAGAGCAAGCCCGGAATGTAGCGCGAATAGCGCTGCACGGCAAGCACGGCTCCGCGAAAGCAAGGATCGTAGCGATCGGCGTTCTCACCGGCCAGAAACGCAACGTGATGAGCCCTGTCGATGCGAAGATTGAGGTACCCATGATAGAGAAGAGGACGGGACAAGTCATCTCGATGCAGCCTGGCACGGTCCAGATCATGGATATGCAATCCTACGAGACGTTTGAAACCCCCCCACCTGACGAAGAGGAGATCAGGTCGAAACTGGCGCCTGGCGTCGAGATTGAGTACTGGGACATGCTGGGCAAGAAGAAGATAGTGAGGACCAAGGGCTAGCCGGCCCACGCAGGGAACTCACTAGGCGGGCCCTCTGCATGCCCTATGTTAGGCAGATGAAGCTCAAGCCCGGCATGAGGCTCAGCAAGATCTCAGATGAGATGCGTCGATCCGGCGTCCTGGGGCCTCGAAGATTCGCGGACGCCGTGCAGATCCTCACTACGATGTTCCGCGATAACAAATACACAAACATCATGGCAATTGCCGGACCGATGGTCCCAGGCGGGCTGCGCGAGCTAGTTAGCGACCTCGTTTCGGATCGGCGAGTGCACGCGCTGACGATGACAGGCGCGAACGTGACACATGACCTAGTGGAAGCTCTAGGGCATAGACACGAGATCGGAGCTGAAGATTCCGACGATCGTAAGCTGAAGAAGAGGGGTCTCTACCGAATATATGACATCTACATCTCTCAGCGAGCAATAGAAGCGGTTGAGAGGTTCACCCGTAAGGCGGTATCCAAGATCGATGAGGAGAAGAGACGCAACATCGCGCCTTGGGAACTACTTCGTGAGATTGGCAGGGAACTTCGCGACCCAGCTTCGATTCTGTGGAACGCATCACGGAGGAACGTTCCAATTCTCTGTCCCGGCATACATGACTCGATGCTAGGGATCGACCTCTGGACTTTCGGACAACTCCAACCCTTGCACGTGAATCCGATGCGTGACTTCAGCAAGATCGTCGAGCTAACTTACGAGAGCAAGAAGACTGGGCTCATCATTCTAGGGGGAGGCATGCCGAAGCATTTCACGTTGCTCGCCAATACCTTCCGAGGCGGGCTGGATGCGGCGGTTCAGTTCACGATGGACAGACCGGAACTAGGCGGACTGAGCGGAGCGCCGCTGGACGAAGCGATCAGTTGGGGCAAGATCAAAGCTGGCGGTCAGACTGCGACAGTAATAGGAGACGCGGCAACGCTCTTTCCGATGGCGTGCATAGCCGCCTTGGAGA
>CAZUTN010000110.1:0-4246 GCA_964623365.1 uncultured Candidatus Bathyarchaeia archaeon | reverse complement strand
TGGAGGAGGAAGTCACCAAGCGTCTACGGGGACTCGTGGACAAGCGGCTCGTAGTCTCAGGCAGCACGCGCGCAATGGGATACGCCGGTTTCCGACTGACCTTCCTCGGATATGACTGTCTGGCCTTGAATGCCCTAGTCAAACGGGGTGTGGTCGAGGCCCTTGGCAGTCCGCTAGGTTTGGGAAAGGAGTCTGACGTGTACAACGCGAAGGGAAGCAAGGGCGTCAGGATCGCGTTGAAATTTCACCGTCTGGGCAGAATAAGTTTCAGACAGACTAGACGAACTCGAGGATATGTCGCTGACAGGAGTCATACCTCTTGGGTGTATCAGGCAAGGATGGCGGCAAGGCGTGAGTTCGCCGCCCTGAAGCGTGCGCGCCGCGCTCGGGTTCCTGTCCCTAGACCGATCGACCAGAATCGACACCTTGTCGCCATGGGAGTGTTCCACGGGTCAGAACTCTCAAGAGCCGGTTATCTGTCCAGTCCAGCGAACACACTGCGGCGTGTTCTTTTCGAGTTGAGACGTTTGTTCTGCGACGCGCATCTCGTTCACGGTGACCTGAGCGAGTACAATATCCTAGTCGCAGAGTCAGGGCAATTCGCACTCATTGATTGGCCTCAAAGTGTTGCGAGCACCGATCCCAGAGCGCCCGGGCTCTTGATGCGCGATGTCTCAAACATTGTGAGATTCTTCGCGAGGAGGCATGGTGTGTTCGTTCCAGTCCAAGAGGCAATAGACTTTGTGCAAGCAAAGAAGAAAAGGCTCAGCCCGATCCGACCGAGCGAAAGTCGAGCTCAATAGCGCCGCCTGCAAACGGCATCTGCAGCGTTGCAATGCAAGCAACTTTCAACAAAGGAATTGGTTTCTCTCGCACCGTTGATCTAGCCTTTGTCGAGAAAGCCGAATGCGATGATCGCTGGACTGACGGCTATCGTGCCCAGGTCCGCATAACTCATCACGAGCCCCTTCCTCACGACTCGGAACCCAAGTCGGGTGGCAGTCTCCAAGGCGACCTGATTTGATTCAGGAACAGACAACTCAAGCGGCCACTTGCTTGCGAGAGCAATCGAGGATTCCAAGAGCGTGGCGATCTCGTCTCGATTGATCTGTTCAGAGATTGAAGGACCGATCTCAGAACTGTCTTGATACTGCTTCACAACTGAATATCCCGACACCTCAGCTCCCTTGAGAATCCAAGTCCAGCTCTTGCGAAAGTCCCTGAGCAAGTGTCGGAGGAGTCTTCTTCTGTCAGCTCCGAAAACGCGTCTGTCAAGTCTGAGGATTTGTCGAAAAGGAACCTCTTCGTTCTCTCTGGCGGGTTTCCTAGTTTGCCGTGTGATCGATAGCTTGACGAAACCGTTTATCGTTCTGAAATTGAGGCGTTCGTACATTGATCTATTCTCCAGATAGGCGTTTAGTCCGATTCTCTTGACGCGCGAACGGAGAAGATGTCTGACGGCCGATTGCACTAGGCTGGTGCCCACTCCGGCGCCCCGGCGTCTTCTGTCGACAACCACGTTTCCGATCCACGCAAGGTTCCGGCCGTAGGAGATGGTCGTCGTGAACCCAATAGGATGGCCGTCAAGCACCGCGACTAGGCAGCCTTTCGGG
The DNA here is from genome assembly GCA_964623365.1 of uncultured Candidatus Bathyarchaeia archaeon. Lineage (GTDB taxonomy): Archaea > Thermoproteota > Bathyarchaeia > 40CM-2-53-6 > 40CM-2-53-6 > CAVPLU01. Next base: position 2,633 of record CAZUTN010000110.1, on the reverse strand, counting down.
TCGAGTGCGAGCATTCTCTTCAGGTCTCTTGTTCCGTATCCCCAGTGTTCCTCGTCCGCAAGTCTGATCACGGATCGAAAGTCGTTCGTCTTCATGGGTCGAATTCGGAGCAAGTTACCGTCGCCGGGTCGCTACGGGCGGATTCGGTTCATGAGTCGAGGAAATGCTGCGGCGTCACGGATATGCTTGAGCTTGCAGATCCAGGCAACTGTTCGCTCGATGCCCATTCCGAACCCCGAATGGGGCACAGTGCCGTATTTCCGCAGGTCCAAGTACCACGAATACTGCTCTGGGTTCAAGTGCTCCTCTTCTATTCGTTTCATGAGCTGCTCATAGTCGTGGATACGTTGTCCGCCCCCGGTTATCTCTCCGTAGCCTTCCGGGGCAAGCAGGTCCACCGATAGGGTCACTTCCGGTCTCTTCGGGTCAGGCATGTGGTAGAATGCTTTGACGCCTTTGGGAAAGCGCGTCACGAAGAACGGGGTTGCGAAATTCGCCGTGAGGATCTTCTCCTGTTCATAGCCCAGATCCGTTCCCCAATTGAAGGTCGAATCGCGGCTGCGAATCAGTTCGACTGCTCTGTCGTAGCTAATCTTGGGAAACGGCGTTTCGAGCCGAGCAAGTTCATTTGCATCACGCCCGAGGTCTTTGAGATCCTCAGCGGCATGGGCCGCAACCTGATGGCAGATGTGTAGGACGAGCTCTTCCTCGACTTTGAAGAGACCATCAAGATCAAGCCAAGGTTCCTCCAGCTCCAAGTGCCAATACTCCGTCAGATGACGCCTTGTTCTCGACTTCTCTGCACGGAAGGACGGAGCTAGCGTGTAGATCTTTCCCAAGCTAGCGATTATTGCTTCAGCGTAAAGCTGCCAGCTCTGAGTCAAGTACGCCTTCTGATCAAAGTACTTGACCTCAAATAGTGTGGAACCTCCCTCGACTGCTGCAGAGACAAGCGTCGGAACCTGAACCTCAAGATACCCGTTCTCCTTCAGCCAGCGACGCGCCTCCTCGATGACTAAGGCCCTGACTCTAAGGATTGCTTGCATCTTCTTGCTTCGAATCCAGAAGTGTCGATTGTCAAGAAGGAATTCAGGCCCGTGATACTTCTTCGCTATTGGAAAGTCTTCATGCGAGCGTTGAAATGTGTCAAAGCCTGTGATCCGGAGTTCGTAACCACGCGGAGCTCTCGAGTCTTGCGCAACGTCGCCTTCAAGCTCCACAGTCGATTCAAGCGGTAGCGCCTCAATCTCGTTGAACTTCCGCTCGCCCAGCTGGTCTCTCTTCGCTGTACACTGTAGGAAACCAGTGCCGTCTCTTATGACAAGGAAGAGGATTCCTCCACTTGATCGTCTATTATGTAGCCATCCTCTCAGTTTCACTCGAGCCGAATCTGCGCCTCCCGCGACGATCTTTCTGATTTCGACCATGTCGCTCAAATCGGTATCATCTCTCTCCTGTGAAGTGGACAGACTCGTAGACGCGGCGCTCTAAGCGAGGCAGAACTAGCACGGGTTAAAGCGCTCACCCATGAATCGCGCCACCGCTCGTCATTTCCGCTGAGGACGGTATTTAAGCCGTCGTTTGGACGGTGCGTGCTTGCTGAAGATCCTCTCCCGCGCAGAATGCTCGCCAGCGAACATCCGATTCATCCGGGCGCCTACAGTCGTTTCCATGCAAGTTGTCGTGCACTGTTGTGGCTTGGCGGAGACTCAATCTAGGCCTTCCTTCTGGCTTGTTCCGTTGTATCGACATGCAGCGCGATGACCAGTGATAATGACGGTAGGTCGTGTTGACTCGCTTTGTTAATAGCCTTCGCGCGCACATGATCTGGTACGCGTGGCTGCGTTGACGAATGATGACGAACTGTATCTGAAGCGTCTCGCCGAGATGAAAGCGTACCTCGAGAAAAAGATCACAGAATCAGATCGAGAAGCCGAGCGGTTAAGGTCGTTTCTTGAGGTGGTTGACTCGCTACTCGCGGAGAAAAGTTTCAGGCATGTCAAGATCTCTCCACAGGCTCAAGCGACCGCGGCACCGGAGGGGGTCGAAGGGGTGAGAAGCCAGCCAAGTGAGGTTTGGCCGATAACCTCTCCTGAAGGTGTTCATCTTGCAGACGTTGAGACCACGGAATCGGAGTTAACGCTGGTTCCAGATCGTAGCATCAGGTACGAGGTAGCGTCGCCGCCTTTGAGAGCGTTTCTTGTTGCGCGCGTCTTGGACCCTATGCATACGAAGGATCAAGACGCAGCGCGGGCGGGTCAGCTCAGCGACAACAAAGTGTTGGTCTATGAAGTTGAGGAAGACGGGGGCACCTTGAAGGCTCTGCGAGTCCGGAACTATGGAGACCAAAGAAGGCTTTCTGAGCTTAGAAATGCTATTCGGTGGACTATCCGGCGAATGTACGAAAAAACCTTGCAGACGCGATGACCGCGTCCCTAGGGTGACTTGGTTCCGCTACCCTAGGTAATCTCATTCTTTCTCTTTTCTCATAGTTTGCGCTGAAAACTAGGACGTCTTGAGTTCGGACATTTGCCGCTCAGGTACCCTAGGTGATTTCATCTTTGATCATTTCTGAGAGTGAGATCATCGCGGCACCTATCGAGAAGGCAGCGGTGGTATTCAATCTTGGCGGT
>CAZUTN010000109.1:0-4274 GCA_964623365.1 uncultured Candidatus Bathyarchaeia archaeon | reverse complement strand
ACCGCGAATTGGTCTTGGTCTACCTCGTCAGGGCGAAGATCGGCTTTGAAACAGGGAGGTCAGAAAAGGAGACGCTTCTCGCCTCCGACCTCATCTCATTCACCGGCAAAGGCTCCGGGACAGTGGCCGGCAGAATGAGCGAGCTTTCAGGAGAGGGACTCGTTGAGAGAACCGGAAAAGGCGAGTATCGCGTAACGACCTTCGGGCTACATCGATTCCGACAAGACGTACTTCCGAAACTGAAGGGTTGATCAGAATTGAGCGAGCAGAGAATTCTCACGGTCGAGCTGCAACTGGGCGAATTGAAACACACTGCAAAGGGAACACCCGATCAGGTCCTCGAAGAGATACTCGCGTTCGTGTCACGTGTGATTCCAGCCTATGATGCTGCTTCGAAACTTCTCTACATCCCAGAGTACGGGAAGCTGGTTGACTCGCTTTCAAAGGTTCTGAGAATCGCTCCCGACGGGCAGGTGCTCCTTCTACGAGAAGACTTGCCGGCGGAGAAGGCGATAACCGCAGTGCTGCTGGGAGCGCACGTTTCAAACAAGTTTCAGAAGCGCCCAAGCGACGAACTGTATGCGGAAGAGATCGCCAGATCAGTGGGCAAGGCGCTGAAGACTGTGAGGAACACGATAGCAGAGCTTCAAAAGCAGGGTCTCATCGAGCGAGCTGCACGCGGAACCTACCGCATCGCCACTGCAGGCATCATGAAAACGGAACAGGAGCTGCAGACTTCGCAAGGTGGCTTGGAAGGAGGGGGCTCTCAAAAGGCCTGAGAACCGCTGCCGCATCCGGTTGATCGATAATCGGGGTGCGGCGGCAACGGGAGCTTCTGGCAGCTCCCGAAACAGGGGGGTGATAATCTGTTGATCCACCGCACCCAGATCACAAATGCTTCGATTGAAGAGATAAGCAGTTCGCTGCACCTTGAGCACAGCGAACGCTCTCTGCTGCCGTCGTTTCTCGTGGAGCTGAGCAGCAAATCAATGGAACAGGTAACCGGCCGCGCATTCAGCCCCAGGGAGATCTCGATCTTCGCCATGGCGGTCGAAGATGAATGGACTGAGCGAGCTTGGGCTCTAGCCCTAGGCGACCGAGAGGACTGCAGAACAGTCTCTCTGAACCCCTCAACTCCATCCGCCGTCGCGGCGGCAGACGTCTCCAGCCTCAAGATCGGTGAGACAGAAACCGGCGTATTGGTTGCGATTAGAGGAGCCATCGTATGGAAATCTGATCAAAGCTACCAATACACTCGCTGCGGTCCCCTGACTTTCCACTTGACATATGAAACGGACGGAGGATCGCCGACCGGATTGTCGGGTCTCGGTCCAAGCCAGATGTTCACTGAACGCGCGATAAGCCGGCTACGCAATGTTCTTGAACGCTGGATCCAGAAGGAAATCTGCGTTTCCTTTAGAGACGCGATCGTTCTCTTCGACGGCTCGCTCACCGTTGGAACGCCGGACAACCCGACGGCCTATCTTGCTCGCATTCTTGAGTCGGCGAGAGAGCGAGGGAACGTCGTGCTGGCGTTCTCAAAAACCACCAAGCTCTGTGCTTTCGGCCGGAAGATCACTTCCCTGGTCTCAAGATCTGCGGCCCCATGCGTGGTAGATGTCGACCAAGCCATCACGAAACAGTTCAAGTCCTACCCTGTTCGTCTGGCCGGCCATGTCTACGTGGCTAAACTCGTCGAGGATGGATTCGCCTTTCGCGTGGACGTGGATCGCCAAGTCTCACGAGACCAACGCGTAGAGGCGATGAATCGACTCATCGCGAGCGATGTCGTGATGCAAGGATACCCTGAAACACTTCGGCTAGCCCACATCTTCTCGACATTCACAGCCAACGATGTAATCGCTGTACAACGCTACCTTGCCCTCACTCACGGGCTCAGAATCGCCCCGCGATTCAACGTCAGGAAATCGCTCTTCGGCCCATTTGGGACTTGGGAGGCGGCATAGAGCAGTGAAGATCTACCGCAAGGAGGGCGACGTAATGCAGCTGATCAGCTATCCCGACGAAGAAGTGAACAAAGGCGACTACCTGCTCGTTGAAGATCAACGCTCACGGAGAGGGCTGATCATTCAAGTCATCGACATACAATTCGCAAACATCCCTGGAATCTTGGAAGACATACTGCGCGACGTAATGACCGAGGAATCAATACACGGTAACGACGTCGATCCTCTCGACATATCTTCTCAAGTTGCCGTCTTGAAGGACACCAAACTACTGGTCTGCAAGATCAGGGGCGCCCTCGAGGACGGCCACCTCACCCACAACGTGGCGTGGCTTCCTTCCAGGATCAATTCCAGCGTCTCCAAGTTCCCGATCGAGACGGTGACTTCAGAAGAATCAGCCCGCAGGCCAATAGATCTCGGCGCCATCAAACAGAATTCCAAGTTCATCGTCGACGCCAGAGCACTCGACGGGAGGCTCAACATTGTCACCGGCAAGAAAGGGACGGGCAAGTCACACCTTTCCAAACTACTCGCAATGAGCCTGCTGGATCACGACGCTCCATGCCTGATCTTGGACATCAACGGGGAGTACACGAACCTCACACGTCGAGCCAGCGGTCAAAACAGTCGATACGAGCGCAAGATCACAGTACTAACCCCCAGGGTCAGTCTCAGATTCACGCTAGCCGAGGTGGGCTTGGGCACGATAATGGACATTCTGTTGCATGCTCTCGATCTACCTGGAACGTCCGCGCGTGTCTTCGCAAGGATCTGGAGGCAACTTGAACAGAAGAACGATCTAACGCTGAAGACGCTTGGAGAGACGATCGCGAGCTCCGACTGCCACGAAAGCGTCCGAGACGCCCTCCAATCAAGATACAACACCCTCGTCGACGCCGGAATCTTCACCGACGATCCTTCAGCAGCAAACTCGCGCCGACTGCTCGAACGGCTAGCGGCAGGCGGCGCAGTCGTCGTCAACATGAAGAATCAGTCATTCACGATACGTCGCATTGTTGTGGAACTCCTCCTGAGCAAGATCACCGAGCTGCTCTCATGCGCTCGACTCAGAGCGGTGTTCCTGTTTGCGGAGGAGGCGCACCTCTACCTGCGCGAGACATACTGGGATGACATAGTCACTCGCATGAGACATCTTGGAATATTCACAACCTTCATCACCAATCAACCCGACACGATTCAGGAAAGCATCTACAGACAAGCAGACAACATATTCCTGTTCAACTTCACCAACGAACGCGACCTAGACGTTGTCTCGAGAGCCGCCAAGGTCGACGGCGAGAGCGTAAGACTACTCGTGAAGGATCTGCCAGCGGGACATTGCTTGGCGATCGGAGACGTGGTCCGTGATTTTCCGGTGGTCGTGAAAGTGAGGCCGCTTGATGTCGAGACATTGGGCGGCACGAGGTTCTTCTTCGAGGAGAACCACATAACCTACCCAAGATGAGCTCATGTCCTGAGTCAGACGTTGACCACACTCCTCCCGGAAACCTCGTTGCTGTTCGTAACTCTTTACTGGATCGATCGCTCGTGTTTACGTGAACTCCTTGGGTTGTCACCGATGACCGTCTCGTCGCCTGATTTGTGGCTCTTGCCTCACCGGCCGAGGGTCGTGCAGATTCTTGAGGCTGGGGAAGTTGGTCCGAAGGTCAAGTCTCTCAGTTTCAAAGACAAATTGTCAGCCACCGCGAGCCCTGGCCAGTTTGGCATGGTCTGGGTCCCTGGCGCCGATGAGGTTCCCATGAGCCTATTACCTGGAGGCAACGGCGACATTGCCACGATCACGGTGAAGGAACGCGGGGAAGGATCCAGAGCGCTTCTCAGAAAGACTAAGGGGGATCTGATCGGGATCCGCGGCCCGTACGGCAAGGGCTTCACACACGCAGACGAGAGGAACGTGTTGATGATCGGCGGCGGAACCGGAGTGATTCCTCTGATCGCGCTCCTCCGCACACTGGCTCCGACTGGAGTCAAGTGCAGCTTCATCATCGGAGCCAACACCAGTCGCGAACTCCTCTACTTGAACGAGATCCAGCGTCTCTCTGCACAAACGGGAGGCACCTGCCGCATCGCAACCGACGACGGCTCGGCCGGAACCAAGGGGCTCGCAACACACGAGGCCGCAAAGCTGCTCCACACGAGGTCATTCGATCGCGTCTACACTTGCGGGCCGGAAACGATGATCAAGAAAGTCGTGGATCTATGCGCGGAGGCCCAGATTCCGGCGGAGGCGGGGTTGGAGCGCATATTCAAGTGTGGTTCAGGAATCTGTGGCAGCTGCTGCATCGG
>CAZUTN010000108.1:0-4282 GCA_964623365.1 uncultured Candidatus Bathyarchaeia archaeon | reverse complement strand
GGGTCCGTAGCTCAGTCAGGCAAGTTGGTGCGCCCTGGAAAGGTAGAGCAGCGGTCTCGTGGGAGCAAGGCTGAAGCTCTTAACCGCTGAGGGACACCCGAAGGTCGAGGGTTCAATTCCCTCCGGACCCGCCACGTATTCTTCTATTGGTGTACCCTTTTTCTCAGGTCCGAAAGCTAGGATTATATGGGACAAAAGGTATTTTCGTCCTTATGACCGAAACCATCAAGGTGGAGGTAGACGAGGCCTTGGCGAAGAGATTCAGGAGAAGAGCGATGGAGCTCTACGGGTACAAGAAAGGTTCGATGAAAAGAGCGCTCGAGGATACGATGAAGAAGTTCTCCACGCCGGGGAGAGTTGACTGGCATTCCATCAGAGGCACGTTGAAGAACACGAAGACAAGCTCGGTGCAATTACAGCACAAGATTTGGTCGAAGCTTGATTGATTGTCCTAGACACAAACATCTTTCTTGAGCTCTTGCTGGACCAGAAACGGGCCGGGGATTGTGAAGATCTCCTCGAGCTTGTTTCAAGAGGAGAAATTGAGGCAACGGTCACCCATTTCGCTGTACACGCAGTCGAAGCAGCCCTGCCCAGTGGCGAGAACCTTGAAACGTTTCTCAGGAATCTGGAACACTCCGTCGGCCTTTACGTCTATGATACAAATCTCTCTGAGGAAATGGCCGCTGCCCTCATCTCGAAGAAGATCCGCAGAGATTTCGACGATACGCTCCAGTACTATGTGGCAAAAAAGCTTGGTGCTGACGTGATCGTAAGCTTCGACGAACACTTCGACGGGCTCGACATACGCAGAGTCGAGCCACATGATCTGCTGCCCAAGACCAAGTGAAGAAATCCGGCTGAACTAAATCAGATTCATGCGAAAAATCAGTTACGTGACCGAGATCGAGTTTCTCGCACAGGTCCGCGATTGGAATGTCATCGACGACGAGTATCCGAGTTACGCGCATGACTGAACTTGCCCCAACCAGCAGGATACCTCTGCAACAACTCCCGAGATACAAGAACAAGGATCCGCGCGAACTCGCGGGGGGACCAAATCTGAGGTTGGCACATCAGCCCGATAACCCCCGAGTCTGAGTGTTATTCCAGTACCTTTTCCCGTGCTGGAATAGTTGCGGGACCCTCCCGACCGCCAGCTTCGATAGGCCGCGTAGTCCGCTTCTGGTGGTAACACGTTCTGGACGAGTGAGGGCTACGAGCATGTCAGCCGTTGGGACGACGCGTCGCGGCTTGCGTTGAGCAACTTAGCGTGTTGGTGAGAATTGGGATTCTCGATCAGTTGATCTCGGACCAGATTGAGGTCGCCTCATTCACTCGTTCGGCCTTGACATTCGTGAGGACAGCTTATGTTGTGAGAGTTGAACTCACTCGATGTCATGGGTTTGTTTCCCTCCGGACCCACCACAATCATCATCCCGATCCTTTGTGCCCCTAGAATCCCAAACAATAGAATTAGCGACTTAGCAGGGGATGGCGGGCAAGGAATCAGCTCTCCACCTTGCAGTTTCTCGTTCTCGTCGGTCGCAATGTCGATTCTGTATGAGACCATCCTCCCATCGTCGGGATTCCGTGTTTCTTCCCAAATCGTCGGGAGTCCGCTTTGTCATGGTCTTTGAACAGTTCTTGATCGACGCCATCCGCTGAGGCACCCATCGCCTGGTGTTCATTGGCCGGCAGGTCACGTGTTTTCCTGTGCTGTCAGTGGCGAGCGCATTCTTGGTCCTCAACACTCTGACTTCATATATGGCCATCGCAGAATCGCGTCGAGGAGAGTCCTGTCATGGAACTCGAAGGGAAAGTCGCTATAGTGACCGGAGGGAATTCCGGAATTGGTCGAGCTATATCTGAGGTCTTTGCACGAGAGAAGGCGCGTGTCGTAATTGGTGCACGGAATGTCGAAACAGGAGCTCAAACCGTGGACGCCATTCTGGAAAAGGGCGGAACAGCCGCGTTTGTGAGAACTGATGTCCAAGACAGCTCGCAAGTGAAGCATCTTGTCGAGGAAACCGTGGCAAGATATGGGACCGTCGACATTGTTTGCCACAGCGCTGGAACGGAGCTTGTGAAACTTCTCATTGATACCACCGAGGAAGAGTGGGATATGGTAATGAGCACAAACGCAAAGGGAGCATATCTCGTGTCCAAGTACGCGCTTCCATACATGATTGCCAAGAAGAAAGGAGTAATCATCAATATCTCTTCCCAGCTTGGTTTGGTCGGATTCGAGAAGTTCTCTGCGTACTGTGCATCGAAGGGTGCGATTATTCAGCTTACGAAGGCCATGGCGCTCGAATACGCAAGATATGGAATTCGAATCAATTGTGTCTGTCCCGGTGCAATCGACACTCCCATGGTTGAGAGAGAACTCGCCCATTTCGAAGACCCGGCCGAAATCAGAAGGAAGATAATCATCGATCATCCTATCGGAAGAATCGGAAGACCGGAAGAAGTTGCAGAGGTAGTGCTCTTCCTCGCCACTGAACGTTCGTCATTCATAATCGGCGAATCACTGGTTGTGGATGGCGGCTACGTAGTTAAGTAGTGACCAGGCTCAGAGTTCGCCGGAGGACAAGAATCTTCTCTTCGTTAGGAGACAGAAGTTCTTCATGGCAATCCTCCGTCACGTGAAAAAGGTTTTATTTGGTTCCGATACTGTCTACGACTGAGGGATCAATCACGACTGAACGTTTCTTGTATAGGAAAGATTTCGTGAATGTCATTGCAGGGGCCACGTTGCTCGGCTCTGGAGGAGGAGGGTCTCCGAAAGGCGGAATGGATCTGATAAACTCTGCGTTGAGCGAACCTTCCAAAGGAGTGAGACTTGTCAGCGCAGACTCCGCGCCCGACACGGACATGGTTGTCATGGTAGCGGGTATCGGTTCTCCAGTGGCTTTCCTGAAGAAAGGTTTCGACATCGAGGCGGTCTACGCCTTTGATGCGATGGAGAGACTATACTGGATGGCAGGGCAGAAGGCTTCCTTCCTGGTGCCGGGAGAGATAGGCGGCTTCAACTTGATAACTCCAATGTATGTGGCAGTCAAGAAGAATCTTCCAGTTATCGATGCCGATGGAAACGGCAGGGCGGTCCCAGAGCTGGAGACATCTCTCTGGCCTCTATACGGCATACCAAATTCACCATGCGTTCTCGCGGACAATAAGGGAAATGTCGTCATACTTTACACCCGTGACCCTCTCGACTCTGCAACATGCGAACTTGTAGCAAGGTACGTCACAGCAGCGTTTGAAAACACCTGTGCGTTCGCCACATGGACAATGAATGTGAAATCTCTAAGAGAAGTTTCCGTGTTGAACAGTGTCACCACATGCGAAAGCATCGGAAAAGCCATCAACGCGGCGGTGACCGCTGGGAGAGACCCTGTCAATGCTGGAGTCGAGGCGAGCTCAGGGCACGAGTTGATCAGAGGAATCATCGCAGACATAACGACCAAGACTGTAACTGGATTTGACTTCGGAACAACAGTGATAGAAGGAGTAGGCAAGTACAAGGGGAAGAAGATGAAAATCGACTTCAAGAATGAAAACATGATCGCATGGAAAGAAGAAGGCCAACCCGCCGCAATGGTTCCTGACCTCATATGTCTAATGACAACGAAGGGAGAACCTTTGACCAATGCGGACACAAAGAAGGGCATGGAGATAGCTGTCATCGGAATTCCAGCTCCAGATAAATGGAGGAAGCATCCGAGAGGATTTGAAGTCTGGAGACACATAATAGAGAAGATGGGCTACACAGAATCCTACAAGCCCCTCGAAAAGCTCATCTAGAGAGATCTCTTGGATCAAGGCGTTGATTGACTTGAAGATCCTCAATCTTGTCCCTATCCTGAAGCAGCGGGCCTTTGAGGAGGTAACGTACAGTGAGTTGAAGCCCGCGGCCAGGGATGATGTGGAGCTAGTCGTCGATAGCATAGTGAAGGGCCCCGCTTCGATCGAGTCGGAGTATGACGACGTATTGGCGGCCCCTTGGATAGTAGAGAAGGTTATGTGGGCCGAAAAGAACGGGTTCGACGCCGTAATCATAGATTGCATGGGAGATCCCGCTCTGGACGCTGCTAGAGAGATCGCAAACATCCCCGTGTTGGGCCCTTGTCAATCGTCCATGGCAATTGCTTCGACCATAAGTGATCGATTCTCCGTGGTCACTGTGCTGAAGCGGCTCCTACCTCTCTTCTGGAGAAATGCCAAGAGATATGGCTTCGAGGCCAAAATCGCCTCTGTAAGATCCGTCGAAGTGCCC
>CAZUTN010000107.1:0-4291 GCA_964623365.1 uncultured Candidatus Bathyarchaeia archaeon | reverse complement strand
TGCTGCGGCAGGTGCCGCTGTTGACGTGAAGACGTGTTTGCACAACTGAGCATACATCTCCCTATGAGCAGGAGTCAACGAACTGCCGTTTAGGTGCCGACCGTTTGTCCGATGATGCCGAAGAGGGCGTGATGAACCTTCGCGTCAAGGACGTGATGATTAGAGAACCAGTCTTGGTTGAATCAGAAAGGACTGTGAAAGAAACAGCAATCGTAATGGATCGATCAGGTCATGGTTGCCTCTTGGTCACGTCGGGGGGCAGAATTGTAGGGATAGTCACGGAACGAGATCTGGTAAGGAGAGCCTTGGCAAAGGGAGGGAGTATGTGCCGCGCGAAGGTCAAGAACATCATGTCATCTCCTCTGATTGTGGTCGATCCTGAGGCAAGCGTGGAAGAAGCCGCGAAAGTAATGGCGAAGCATGAGGTACGGCGCCTTCCGGTCGTTGGAAGGGGCGGATTGACCGGTCTGATAACGGTTTCAGACATCGCGAAATACCTAGCCGAGCAGTCGGAAAACTCTCTATCGCTCTTCAAGGCAATGGCTAGGTCTGGCAGTAGATCCAAGATCTACGCCTGAGACGACCGGGTGATTCCTCGTCTGGAATAGCTTGTGTCATCGTGACTGGCCGTATTATACGGGGAACCGTTCTGATTCACGCCAGAATCTTGTAGACGAGGTCTCCTTCTCTGACCTTGTCCGCGACCTTGAGTCCTATTGACTGTCCAGCGCTCGCGTTCTGCACATTCGCATGCTCGATCTGCATACTGTCAACTTTCTGGCGGAAGTCTGTTGTCGTTCCTTTGACTCGTATCGTGTCGCCCACGGCTATCTTGGCGGTCAAGTCGATGACCGCGACGCCAATCTTACTATAATAGTGTCTTATTGCTCCAATCTGCTCTAAGCGTTCCTCAGCCAAGGACCGAAACACACTCTACCTACCATGCTAACGACGTTGCCCAAAAAACCATCGTTAACGGGCGAGGAGATTCAGCATGTCGCACCACTGGGGGTACGTGGCAGTACTGTTCTCTGCCCTGCTATTCGGCGTAGGCATCACACTGTGCAAGATGCTACTGGGCTCTGCGTCGCCTCTTGTAGTCGCGGCGGTGACCTACCTCGCGGGAGGCCTCTTCTTAGCATGCGCTGACCTTCTGCCCGGAAGCGCGAAAGTAGCTTCTCGGCTCAAGCTGCCGACTAGTAGAAAGACGCGATTTGCGCGGAGAGACATCGTCACAGTCCTCCTGATTGTGTTGTTCGGTGCAGTTCTTGCGCCTTCTCTGTACCTTTCCGGGCTTAACGAGACAACCGCCGTCAGTGCAGCTCTTCTCGGCAACACGGAGACGCTTTTCACGATCGGAATCGCTTTCATCTTTCTTGGCGAGAGAGGGAGACGGAAAGATTACGCGGCGACAGCTCTGCTCGTCATCGGCGCCGTCGTAGTGACAACGAATCTCGACTTTGGGCGGCTGGACACGCTTGGCGCACTGTTTGGGAATCTCCTCGTGGTCTCCGGTTGTCTATTCTGGGGGATTGACAACAATCTGTCTCGACTTCTCACCGTTAGGAGAAGCCTCCTCCAAATCGGCTTGATGAAGCAAATCCTTGGCGGCGCTCTCCTCCTCGTGATCACGTGGCTCTTCGGTTTGGGCTTCGTCGCAAGCCCGGTTTCTATTGCGTATATAGCAATCGTCGGAATCCTCAGCGGTGGTCTTTCTCTGCTCCTCTTCCTCTTCTCTCTACAAGAACTCGGGGCCATGAGAACGGGAGTAACGTTTTCGATGTCGTCGCTCTTCGGAGCTGTCTCAGCTTTCCTGATACTTCGCGAGCCCATCAGCGTCCTGCAGATTCTTGCCGGCATCCTGATGCTCTTCGCCATCTATGTTCTGTCGATCCCGGCGAAGAAGGAGCGCGATCTGGCATAGGATGCCCTTGATAGCTTGAGCATCCTATCTTCTTGCGACTGCCTCCGCTATTATGAAGAGCCCGATCAGGATGAGGATCAGTGGTAGAATATCGACTTCCATGCCGGCATATCTTGCGAGGCCTATCAATAGTGCGAGTATGCCTATTCCGAGGCTGAACTTGCCCGTCTGGACGCCGATGGCCCTTCTGGCTAGGTTCAACCCGACCAGTATGAGTCCAACACCTATCGCAACAATTGTTCCCACGTCTACCCCGTAGGTTTGGCTGCAGATCCAAGCCCCGCCGAGAAGGATGAAGAATAGGCCCCAGGCTACGGTTGTCAATGTCCGCGCGCTTGTCACCATCCCTTGGTCCCTTGCCCTTCTTCGCCTACCATAGTGTTCGATTATAAGGATTGAGACGATAATAGATTCACAGAGCATTCACTGCAACGGATTGGAGATAGAGCCCGCTGGAGACGAGATCTTTGGACGAGATGGAGGATCTCATCGCAAAAATCCTAGCCCAGCGGAAGGACTTGACACGCGAGAAGATTGAGACTCTCATCGAGGAGAAGAAGCGCGAAGCTCAGGACTTGCTCTCAGACCAAGGAGCCGCTCGACTCGTGGCAGAGGAACTCCTGGTTGAAACTGAACCTGTTGCTGTCCTAAGCATAACGGTTCGAGACCTCGTAGCTGGACTGAATGACGTAACCCTGACTGGCAAAGTCGTAGCCAGCGAGCCGGTGAAGGAGTTTCTCCGCCAAGACGGCTCAACAGGCCGCGTTCTGAAGATCGTTCTTTCCGATGAGACTGGAAAGATCGGATGCGCCATTTGGGATGAGAAAGCCGACCTCATCCTCAAGTACGGAGACCCGACCGGGAAGTCGGTCACCGTTAGACATGGCTACACGCGTGCGGGTCTGAGAGGGGACATTGAACTCAACGTCGGTGAACGAGGCGATGTCACGATCAGCCCTGAACTTGAGACCCCAGAGCCGGTCACGATTACTTCCATAGGGGACATAAAGGAGCCCGTCATTGAACTCAACGTGCTTGGCATCATTCATTCCAAACCGAGGCTCTACGAATTCGAGAGGAACGGGCAGAAGGGAGCAGTGCTCAGAACTGTACTTGCCGACAGTACCGGTTCCATGTCGCTTGCTGCATGGAATGAGAAGGCCGAGGAACTGCGCAACATCAAGCGAGGTGACATTCTGAGAGTCCAAGGCGGTAGGCTTCGCAGAGACAGTTCTGGGCGGCTTGAGATACACGCAGAGAATAGAACGAAAGCGACGGTTCTTGAGAAGCCGCCCGAGGGTTTCGAAGTTCCAGAAATAAAGTTCCAAAAGATCTCCGAACTGAAACCCAACTTGCCAACTGCGAATCTGCTCGCAAGCGTGGTTGGAGTGAGCGAGCCGCAAACCGTACAGCGGAAGACCGGCGAAAGTGTTGCAGTTTCACGGATTCTCGTCGGCGATGAAACCGGACTTGTTAGCATTTCTTTGTGGGACGACAAAGCCGAACTCGCGTCCAACCTCAAAGCAGGCGACATTCTTCGAGTTGAAGATGCCAAGCCGAACCTGGGGCTCGGCCAGATTTCCCTGAGCGTAGGAAGAACGTCGTCTCTTGAGCGGGTAGAAGGCACACGCGAACCCATCGAGGTCAAGATCAGCAAGATCCGCGAGGCTGGATCCAGCTCCGAACTCGTCGCAATCGAGGGAGAAATCGTTGGCGAACCTGAGACGAGGGAGGTAACTACCGGGAAGGGCGAGAACATCAAAGTAACGTCGACGCGGGTCCGGGATGATACGGGCGAGGCGAGAGTCTCATTTTGGAGATCACGTGCAGCTGAAGCCGGCAAGCTTCGGGCTGGCGCAAGGATCAGAGCCTGCGGCCTCTTGCCTAGGCCCGGCCTAGCGGGGGAGACGGAATTCAGCAGCGTTCAGGCATCGAAGCTGGAGGTACTAGCCCACGCACGAAGCGAGCGCCCTTCTTCGGATGAGATCCGCCAGTTCATTACTCTGAAGGAAAACGAGCAAGCGTGGGTTAGAGCTATCGTCCTTGACGCTGGAGAGGATGCTGCCCTGACTTCCGTGTGCAATCAATGCGAAGAACTAGTCGTTCCCTCCAACGGGCAGTTCGCATGTCCAACTCATGGCGCGCAGGCCGAAGCAACTTGGATACTTACCACTCGCATGCGACTTGATGATGGCACCGACATAATTGTGGCGAACGTTCGAACCAAGGATCCTCACAGTCTTCTCGGCAAAAGCGTGACATGGGCTCAGAAAGAGATATTAGCGAAAAAGACGAGTACGGTAGCCCTACCCATCGACGCAACCGGGAAGCTTGCTGGAATGAGGATAGAAGCTTTCGGCGTCACAA
>CAZUTN010000106.1:0-4304 GCA_964623365.1 uncultured Candidatus Bathyarchaeia archaeon | reverse complement strand
CCTGACTATCGCACCGAGTTCGATGGCTCTTGAGACTGTATCTCTTATGCCTGCGGCGAACGCGCGAGCCGCAGAGACAGGGCTGTCGATCACGAATGCTGAGCCGCCTCCTGCAACTGCAAGAGATCGTACGATCGCCTCGTACTGTGCCGGACTCGCATAGTGCTCGACTATCGTCACATCTCCGAGGGTGTCAACTACAACGGACGGTGTTGCCTCGACACCGTTCACAAGGTATGATGACTGCATCAGCTCTGGTGCCGAGCGGCCGACCTGGTCGGCATCTATCGCAGCAACGCCGAGCAAGGCGGCCAAGTGAAGCGCAGCGGGAGTGTTTCCTCCTCCTATCTCGGTAGGTATCACCCCATGGATCTTCTTCCCCAGTCGCTTCTCCATTGCCCGTAAGCCTTTGAGCATGAAATCCTCACCACGCGGAACCTCATGCGAACGTTCTCCAATCTCTCCTTGGCCGGGTGCAGCTATGGAGCCGCAGTGATATGCGCAGACGACCGTGGACTCCGGTTCCAAGTCGGTCTCTGACGCGAGTAGCAACTTTCGTCCCTGAGCCAAGTCCTCGCTGAGTATCTTGAGACCTGTCTGGGGATCTCCTCCACCGCCAGTTCCCAGTATCGTAGCCCCGACAACGAGGCTTTCAATGTCTTCTAGGCTCAACGATCTAGTCAAGGCGATCCGTCCTGCAGAACTTGTTTTCACATTCGAGCGACGCGTTTGCTGAGCGCAGCCAACTCTGGATGTGTGTATGTGCCTTCAGAAGAGATCTGCTCTCCATCGATCCAGATCGAGGCGTTCAGGCATATGCCGTCGGTATGGGTCTTCGCAGGTCCAGCCACGCCCAAGAAACCCTCGCCTTGGTAGCCCAGGCCCCACTCAACGGACCCCCATACTCTCTCGTCCTCAACTATTCGACCTGACAACTTCGCCCCGGGGTTACATCCATAGGATATGTGAGCGACGTTCCGCATTGCAGGATCGTCGAAGCTGTCCAACCATCTCTCCAAGGTCCTAGCTTCTCGACCGCCATCAATCGAAACTACCTTTCCCCTGTCCACGTTGAGTTTTATCGGATTGGCTAGCAGGCCGAGATCATCAGGAGGCCAGATTGAACCGTCGAAGACGATGCTGCCTTTCAGAGAACTCTCAATCGGAGCCCAGTCAACTTGGCCAATCAACATGTAGTCTCCTGGCTTGTCAGCTACTACCCCCTCCGTGAAGACGGGGCGCTTCGGATCGTTCTGAAACTCGATATCACCACCCGAAGGAGTCGTGATCCTCATTCGGGTGGCGTCTCTCGTTAGGCGGGCTATGGTGTCCTGGAACTGGATTAGCGTCTGCACGTTGACCCCTCCCACGCAACGGACCATCATTTCTGAAGTCACTCCTGACAAGCACAAGTATCGGGCTCGCTTGCCTTGCATTGCAGCTTGCCAGGAGGTTGAGTAGAGCAGATACTTGTTCGAGAACTCGATCATCACATCGCAGCTGCGCATTGCTGCCACAAGCGGTTCAGGCAAGTCCGCATCTGCGTTTTCACCAACGCCTCTTGGAGCCGGGTACCGCATTACCGCGACCTTGGCGCCGGCGCTGTGTGCAGCCGCGGCAGTGGTCTCGGCAACTCTCCAATCCGACTCGGTGTCGGCGTAGACGAGCACATGATCACTGGGCTTTATGCGGACAAGTTCCCTCACAAGTATGTCCGCCGCCTTCACAAGTTCAAAATCGAGCAGTGACACCACAGCCAACTTCCCTCTTCACAGTCAGGAAACCGAATCAGGCTTTATATGACTTTCAAGCCGTGACTTGACTAAGAGGTCTCCGGAAGGACGGTTGTTTGAGGAATCCGAAACCGACCGCTTCGTCTCGGATACTCATCCTTAACCCGGTTCGATCCGCCTCGCTTGTCCAACTGTCCAGAGATTTCTTTCGAGCTAAGGCGAGTTCGGGATTCGAGGTCGAATGTGAAATCCTTCCTGATGGGCCTGCCTCGGTTGAGTCACCGTATGACGAGGCCACAGCGGCAGCTCCGGTTGCAAGACGCATTGCATCGGCGGCGGATCAAGGTTTCAGCGCAGCCGTCATCAACTGCTTCTTGGATCCGGGCTTGCACGCAGCAAGAGAGCTGACCGCAATTCCCGTCGTGGGCGCCGGCGAGTCAGCTATTCGCATCGCTTTGACGGTTGGGCAGAGGTTTTCCATAATCGACGTGGGTCCAACAAAGTACGTCAGTCGCTCACCGCCGAGGCAAGTTCGATCGATGGGCGTACAAGCTCGTTTCGCCTCGATAAGAGGGATCGGCGTACCAGTCCTAGAGCTGAACGAGCGACCAAATCTCACAATAGACAAGATCACTAGAGAAGCAAAGCTTGCGGTAGTCGAGGACGGCGCTGACGTGATTGTTCTCGGCTGCACCGGACTGGCAGGGCTGTCTGAACGAATCGAGCTGAGTATGCCCCTCGTCAACCCGTCGCTTTCGGCGTTGAGAATTGCCGAGATGCTCGTGATGCTAGGATCGAGGCCCAAGAGGAGGTCGCCGTAGAGCCCTCGCGGGGAGGCTCGTCACTCGTTCTGTGCTCCAACTCTCTACTATGTGCCGCGAGGCCGTTCGCGGCGTTGGTGCAAAAGTAACATATACTTCAAGATAGCAACAATTACTGTGATGATAAGATTTGCCAAAGATCTCCAATAGAGATGCAATTACAAAGATTCAGGCGACGGTAGTCATCCTCGTCATAGTTGCTGTTGTGGTCGGAGGCGCCTACTACTACTCGACAACTTATGTGACGCCAGCCAAGCCTTCCACAGCAGTCTACGCGTACGTAACCACGAACGTAGTTGTGTTCTGGGACCCAAGCGAGACATACTCGAATGAAGTCGTTGTGTTCAACAACATCTACGAGCAACTCATCCGCTACGACCCGTCCAAGGACCAGTATATGCCGGTCTTGGCGACGAGTTGGGACGTCTCGCCCGACGGCTTGACGTATACTTTCGAGCTGAGACAGGGCGTCAAATTCCACACCGGCAACGAATTCGACGCGACCGCCGTGAAGTACTCGATCGAACGAAACATGAAAGGTTGGGATGGCGAAGGTCCCAAAGGAGCTTCATACATCTGGGCACCCGTGAAAGAGATCAATGTCTTGGACAAGTATCGAGTCCAGTTCGTGCTGTCGTATCCAGCTGCGCTACTGAACATAGCCTCAGCCGCGTACTGTGCACACATCTATGATCCATCTGTTACAGAGCAGTACGGACACGACTGGTTCCTTCAGGGCAACGAAGCTGGCACCGGCCCATACATGATCGAGAAGTATGACAAGGAACTCGACAGAGTCACGCTAGCGAAGTTCCCAGAGTATTGGGGAGGCTGGGCTGGGAAACACTTCGACAAGGTTGTGATCAAGTCTGTGCCTGAATGGGCCACCGCCAGGCTTCAGCTGGAAGCCGGTGAAGTCGACATCGTAGACCGGTTGCCCTTCGAGGATATCGCCGCGTTGCAAAAGCAATCGGGCATTGAGATCGTTCAGACATCTGCCTACCAGAACATGTTCGGCTTCTTCAACACCGAGAAGCCTCCGCTTGACAACAAACTAGTCCGGCAAGCGCTCTCATATGCCGTCCCATACTCAGACATCGTCCAGTACGTGATGCACGGCTACGCAAAGCAATCCAGAGGACCAGTTCCTTTCGGCATGTGGGGTCACAGCGACGAAGTCTCACAGTACACGTATGATCTCAACAAAGCCAAGGAACTCCTCAAAGAGGCGGGCTATCCGAACGGCGGCTTCACATTGCTGTACACGTACAACACGGGTGACGAGTACGAGAGACGCTCTGGAGAATTGTACAAGGCCGAGCTGGCAAAGCTGGGCATCACCCTTGAACTTCGCGGAATGCCTTGGGAGCAACAGTGGGCTCTGGCGACAGCTGAGAACCCTGCAGACCGACAAGACATCTTCGTGATGTACTGGTGGCCTGACTACCCCGATCCGGAGACGTTCTTGAGGCCGATGTTCTATTCGGAGGAAACGATCGTCTTCAACTTCGGCTACTACAGCAACCCTGACTATGACAGACTCGTCGACGACGGGGCGGCCATTGCAGGCACCAATAGGGATCAAGCGCAAGCCATGTTCGCCCAAGCCCAACAGAAGCTCGTCGAGGATGCGCCTGCGATATTCTTCTTTGACCAGATGTACACCAGAGCAAAAAGAGCTGACCTGATGGGATACGTTGACAACCCCGCGTACGCGCACGTGGTGTTCTGGTACAACTGCTACAGACAG
>CAZUTN010000105.1:0-4318 GCA_964623365.1 uncultured Candidatus Bathyarchaeia archaeon | reverse complement strand
TCATGGGCGTCTACCAGTTCCTGAAGACGCAGGGAGTCGAGCCTGTGCATGGAGTTGCTTTGCTTTCTATGCTCGGGATACTCCTCATTCTTGTGCCATTCATCGACAGGGGAAGCCAGCGCGCACCTAAGGATAGGCCGCTCATGATGGCTGCTGCGTTCGTCGTTGCACTACAGTTTCTTGTTCTGACGGCTTACGGCTACGCGACGCCGGGCCAGGTTGCGATGTTCTCAGATCCCATGTTCATCATCCTGCTCGTTGTTGTCAACGGAATCTCAGTGGCCGCCCTAGTCCTCGGCGCCTATCGGCATAGAAGAATCGCGGGGAGGTAGAGACGTTGTCGAAGCGTGTCGGACGGTTGTGGATGTTCGCTTTCATCGTGGTGTTTGTGATCGCGACCTATGCGGTATCGCAGCTCACGTCGCTGGCTCCTCGAGTATTGCATGGAGTCGCGTCGGCCGCAGAGGGGTTGATTGGCGCCGGTTATCTCGTTGTCACTGTCTTGTCGGTCCTGATTCTGGGCAGAATGATCTACTCAAGCGAGCGTAGCGCGGGCAGGGTCAAACGGAGGGTGAGACTGTTTGAGCGAGACCGTTGAACACCGTTCTGGTTCCATCTCGATCTGGTGGCTCGTTCTGCTAGTCGTGTTGCTTATCTTCGAAGTAGGCTTTCTGTTTGGAGTCTACACGTCAGGTGCGGCTGGTTTGGAGCGAGTTTTCGGTATCTTCACCGGACTGGTCCTCGTCACTTTCGGTGTCATATTGTACGCGGGGAGGTTGATCTTCTATGACTAGACGGATCGCACAGATCTTCGGAAGAGGCGGGGAACTGAACCCCAGGAACATGCGCCTCGGAATCTGGGCTTGGCTGATTCAGCGGATATCCGGCGTCGTCTTGGTTCTGTTTGTGATCGCGCACGTGCTCGCAATCTCGCAAGCCAATCTTGCGTTGACTGGTCCAATGTTCACGATGTTCGACGGGTTGAGGAATCCTTTCTGGGCTGTGGACAGAACCGTCCTCGTGATCGACCTGTTGATGCTGGGGACAATTGCGTTCCACGGCATGAATGGAATTCGTATCGTACTCTTCGACGCCGGGGTTGGCGTGGGGCTCCGCTCACAGAAGACCGTATTCTATATCCTGATAGCGATCGGTGTTGTTGTAAGCGGTCTCGTCATCTTCTACGGTCTTCCTCTCCTGGGAGGGATCTAGTCACGCGAGCAGGGCGTCTAACCCCAACGAACGTTTGGCTCTGGCTCTTCCAAAGAGTGACGGCGGTACTGTTGGTCGCGGTTCTCGGAGTACATCTCTGGCTGGCCAACTTCGGGCAGGCATCGGCATCGTTGAGAGCCGTCCTAGGCGTAGTACTTCTCGGACTTGCGTTGTTCCACGGCCTCAACGGTGTGCGAACCATAGTCTTGGATTTCAACGTAGGAATCCAAGGCCGAAAATTCACAACGATGATACTGCTGCTCCTCGGCGCGGCATCATTCTTGTTTGGACTCCACGGGCTTTGGCCGCTCATCGTCGGAGGATAGGCGGAGGCGTCTGAGCGATGTTCGAGCATGACGTGATCATTGTTGGCGGGGGCCTCGCGGGCCTCCGAGCAGCGATAGAAGCCTCGGGGCTCGTTGACACAGCCGTCGTAAGTCGAGTGCATCCGCTGAGATCGCACACGAAAGCGGCTCAAGGCGGAATAAACGCCGCGCTCGGAAACGCCGAGGGCGGCAGAGATGATACTCCGGAGAAGCATGCATTCGATACGATCAAGGGAAGCGACTTTCTCGCCGATCAGGACGCCGTGGAGCTGATGACGGGGATGGCGCCCGAGTGCATACTCGAGTTTGAACACTGGGGGTGTGCCTTCAGCCGACTCGACGACGGAAAGATCGCTCAGCGGCCCTTCGGCGGAGGAGGCTTCCCTCGAACCTGCTACGGGGCAGATAGAACGGGTCTCTATCTGTTGCAGACTGCCTATGAGCAAGCCGTGAAGAGGAAGATCAAGCAGTATCAGGAGTATTTTGTGACCTCGCTCGTCGTCGACAGGGGATCGTGCAGGGGCGTCATTGCGCTTAACGTCAAGACAGGCGAGCTTGTTCCGATCGTCGCAAAGGCAACGATCCTCGCCACGGGCGGCATCGCTTGGACATACAGCATCTCCACGAACGCGATGATCAATACAGGCAGCGGGATGACGATCGCGTACCGTGCAGGGGTGGCCCTGAAGGACATGGAGTTCATTCAATTCCACCCGACAGGGTTGTACCCGAGCGGCTTACTCATCACCGAGGGCGCGCGAGGAGAAGGCGGCTACCTGATCAACAGCAAGGGAGAACGCTTCATGGAGCGGTACGCGCCGAAGGCTATGGAGCTTGCTCCCCGCGACATTGTCAGCCGATCGATTCAGAAAGAGGTCGATGAAGGCCGAGCCTTTGAGCACGCGTACGTGCACTTGGATCTGAGGCACTTGGGCAGGGAGAAGATCATGACAAGGCTGCCGGGAATACGTGAGCTCTGCCTCCTCTTCGCAGGCCTCGACCCGATCGAGAAACCAATCCCGATACGCCCGGCCGCGCACTACACGATGGGAGGAATCGACTGCAACGCGAACTGCGAGACTACGCTGAAAGGATTGTACGCGGCTGGCGAATGCTCGTGCATTAGCGTCCATGGAGCCAACAGGCTCGGTGGGAATTCCCTGCTCGACTGCGTTGTCTTCGGCAAAGTCGCCGGAGAGAAAGCTGCGAAGTTTGCCGATTCGCTACGGGACGGCACAGACGAAGCCCTAGTTCAGTCATTCTTGGAAAGAGAGCAGAAGCGGGTCGAGGCATTCGAGAAGGGAAATGGTGCCGAAGAACCAACCGTCCCACGGGACGAGGTACGCCTCATTCTGACCCAGAAGGTTGGCATGTTCAGGTCGGCTCCCGACCTCGAAGACGCGCTGGAGAAGATTCGGAGGCTGAGGCAGAGATTCTCCAAGCTCAGGCCGATCAATGTTGACAAGGCCTTCAACTTGGACCTGATACGAAGCTTCGAGGTGGAGGCGATGCTTGAGCTCGCGGAGGTCATTACAGCCTCAGCGTTGGCGAGAAAGGAGAGTCGAGGAGCACACGTACGCTTGGACTTTCCACAGCGAGACGACGAACACTTCCTCAAGCACACGCTGGCATACTACACCCCGTCTGGCCCTAAGCTCGACTACTCAGACGTCAAGATCACACGGTACAAGCCGGAGGCAAGAAAGTATTGATGAAGAGAAAGAAAGACGGAGTCGCCCTCACCATCTTACGGTACGATCCAGCAAAGGCGAGCGCGCCGTACTACCAGACCTTCGATGTGAAGGCAACGAAGGACACAACGGTGCTGGAGGCGCTGTTTCAAGTTCTGGAAAACCACGACCACTCGCTTGCATTTCGGTATTCTTGCAGGAGCGCGGTCTGCGGGAGCTGCGCGATGTTCATCAACGGCTGGTACAGGCTTGCCTGCTCGACTTTGATCTCGGAGCTTGGACGCGACATAGTCGTGCAGCCTCTACCGCGCATGCCGGTCATCAAGGACCTGGTGGTCGATCTCACCTCCTTCTTCGAGAAGTATGAGATCGTCAAACCATACGTCGTGCCGACCAAACCCACGCCAGAGAAGGAATGGATCCAGTCTCCGAAGGAAAGAATGAGGATAAACGACTCAACCGACTGCATAATGTGCGCTGCATGTTACTCCTCCTGCCCCAGCGTGTGGACAGGGAAGAATTACCTAGGCCCGGCCGCATTGTTGCAGGCGTACCGGTTCGCCGCCGACTCGCGCGACGGCATACTCCGTGACCGCCTTGAAGTGATTGGCTCGGAGGAAGGCCTGTGGCGTTGCCATACGATCTTTAACTGCACTGAAGCCTGCCCGAAGAATCTGAATCCGGCACGATTCATAGAAAGCCTCAAGCGGACGACGACAAAGGAAACATTGAAAGCAAGAATCCCGTTCCTCCATTAGCGTGCTTCACGGTTTGAGCTGGTACTGTCCGAAGTGCAAGACTTCATTCTCTGAGTATCAGCCGATGTGTCCATACTGCCTCGTGAAGTTGAGGAAATCTAGACGGTTCGACTAAGCAAGGCAAGGCCGAAGGCACGGCTTCTAGCATCCGCGCAACGTTAAGCCTTTAGCCCTCATGCGTGCTTCTCTTGGCCCGTGCGGCCGTAGTCTAGTCTGGTCTAGGACGGGAACGAGCGCAACACGCACGCCGCAAGCCTGCCAACACCGGGCGGACCGCTTCTGGCCTACAGCCGTAGGGAAGAAACCCGGGTTCAAATCCCGGCGGCCGCAC
>CAZUTN010000104.1:2196-4394 GCA_964623365.1 uncultured Candidatus Bathyarchaeia archaeon | reverse complement strand
CGAATCGATCCAAGATCTCCTGAGGACCGACGTACTCAACGAAACTTCCGTGAGGAACAACGATCGCGTTCTCTTCGATGAGCTTCGCCTGAATCTCGGGCCTCAGAATATCCTTGAACTCCTCAACGATCAGGAACTTGTCCGCTTTCGCTAGTGGGAAGGCTTCATAGGTTGCTCGTCGGTCCTCCGTGCAGATGTTTAGGGAACGCAGCCCTTCCTGCCTCGCGCCGTGGAAGATCTGAAGTGCTGAATGGGAACCGATTGTTGCTATGGCGCACTTGCGTCGGTCATATCCTGCCACTATTTGCAGGATTTTCTCTCTAGATATCATGTGACAATCTCCGCGAGCCTTCCAGTCTCCGCTGCAAGCCTAATCTCAAGGATCGGTAGATCCATAGGCGCCTCAATCCGGTCGAGACCGTGCCTCTTCAGAAGATCGCCGTACTTCAGCGTGAGCCGTCGCATCTCGGGCGAGGTCGGCCCTACACATGGGCAGCCCGGTATTCGAGGGCTTACGTCGAATACGTAGAAGCTGAGGCGCCTGCTCTCGGGGTCGTCGGTGTCATAGGCGAGGGCTCCTTGGAGGGCGAAGAGCCCGAATAGTCCCGGGGGGAACTCCTCTCGACAGGCTCGTAGAAAAGCCTCCGCGGCCTGGTAGACGAGCGGCTTCTGGGACTCGCGCATCGTGAGACCGTAGTGACCCACCTCTTCGTTCCTGATTGGGGTCTCTATGGAGAGTTGATCGCGAGCGGGTAAACCCAGGACGCCGTGCAGGTTGGTTTGTTTGCGGTCGTCGAAACCGACAAAGTCGAAGTTGTCGAAGACATCGGACAAAGCCCAGCCTTGGAAATTCGCGTTGAACTTCTGGCCGAGGACGTACTCCTCAATCCTCGCCTTGCTTAGGCCTTCTTGATCTATGACCCCCTTCGCAAGCAATTCCGCGGCTCGTTCCTTGTACTGCTTCCCAGAAGTGGCGTAGAAGAAGGCTCGTTCGAGAGGTCGAGCGCGTTGCTGGACCTTGACGATTGCCAGACGATCGATCTCGTCTGGGGAGGCGAACTTCTTCGGGGTCTTGATGCCCGCCTTCTCGAGGAGCCAGTACTGGTTCCGCTTCTCGGTTCTTTCCTCAGCCCGGAGCAGCCGGCGGTTACCGTAGATGGGGATTGGGAAGTGTTCCTCGATCGCGTCGTAGCCGACGTAGACGGAGAAACTTCTGTTGGGAATGAAGATGGTGTTGAGCTCCTTGAGCTGTCTCAGGATGTCTGGTTTCGTTATGTCCGAGAATCTCTCAAGAAGAATGACACGGTCGAAGAGGCTGCGATTGTAGTTCACGTATAGGTCTTCCCTGCCCTTCTGACAGACGGCGACGCAGGGAAGCCCCATCGTCTTCGCTGCGATTGCCACTTCCTCAGCGGAGTGGGAACCTAGTACACCCACCGTGATCGCTTTCGGGGCGTATTCGTGCAAGACTTTCACGATGTCCTGTCGCGCATTCAAAGGTCAGACTTCCTGCTTGAATCCCATACGGCTGGCGGTCTTGGCATTGAAGCATACGTCTCCTAGAGACGAGCGGTAACTCACAACCTCGCGAGGCTCTACAAGCTAACGGGGTGGTACGAGACGTAAGAACGTTTATTTATCGTTAGCGAATCGTTTAACGACGTGCCCAACGATGACCACAGTGACCGTTTCCTCCAAGTTTCAGGTTGTGATCCCTGGGGATGTAAGGTCGAGGTTGAAGCTTGAACCGGGCCAGAAGGTTGTTGTGATCGAGAAAGACGGGGTCGTTCACTTGATCCCTCTGAGGTCAATAAAGGAGACGCGGGGAATCGCGAAAGGCATCACCGCTGAGAACATACGAGACGAGTCTGACAGGTCTTGAGGCTTATCGATTCATACGGCTGGATTGAATACTTCGCGGACGGACCGCTGGCCGACAAGTATGCCCTGCACATCGAGAGCGCGACCGAGAACAACACGGTTACACCGACGATAGTAGTGTACGAAGTCTATAGAAGGCTGAAAAAGGAGAAGGGTGAAGAGGTGGCTCTGGAAGCCTACGCTCAGCTGACCAGAACAAGAATCCTGCCACTCGATGAAGACGCTGCCCTAGACGCGGCGGAGACCGGCCTCAAGACAGGACTAGCCATGGCTGATGCCGTCATCTACTCGGCGGCAAGAACCCACAAAGCTGAACT
>CAZUTN010000104.1:0-2096 GCA_964623365.1 uncultured Candidatus Bathyarchaeia archaeon | reverse complement strand
CCCCGCCCTTTATCGGATTCTTCTGCACGTGCCATATCCTATTTCCGTGGGCTGAACTTGATCGCGCGGTCAAACAGAATCTCAGATTTCGCAGGACCCGTCCTGGTTGCGGGCTCGCAGTAGACGCGGAAGATGATGAAGATCGGCTGGTCCAGCTCGATACCATGCGCCTTCAAGCCAGGACCCGGAACTCTGTAACAATTGTCGTCGTCACATCGACGAGCGATCTTGTAGGCGTAGAAGTGCTTGGCGTTCGGGTTGCCTGGAAGATACTCCTCAGCGGTCGGATACTGGTCGCTGGTGACGCCTCCGACACCATTCCATATGTCCGCACCATAGACCGTGAAGCTCGAGAAGGTCGCCTTCCCCGAGACCTCATGGTTGACTCCGTAGACGATCACGAACTCGTTCGGATCGTCAGCAAGAGTGAAGGTCTTCGGGGGCTTCTCCGCTACGCCTGTCAACAGTGACGGCGTGGGCGGGTAGAATTGAAGCTGCCCACCTGTCGACAGATATATTGCGTCCCGAGTCGGCCCAGCCACGTTGATACCTCTCTGGATCCCTTCGATCCCCTCCGGGACGGCTTCGCTGATTTCAAGCTCTGTGGCTTCCAAGTCACCGTACTTTGCCAAGATAGCTTTGCGTAAGTCATTGAGAGCGGGCGTCAGATCATGCTCTGTCTTGCCTGTTCCCCTCACCCTCAGCTCAGCTACACTGAAGGGATCGAGGCTGGCAGGCTGCTTCGGAGTCAAGCGCAGAATCACGGCAGGCGGATTCTTGATGTATGCGTCGCCGGCCTGCTGGTCTTTGAAGATCGACGGCCGAATGAAGAAGTTGAATGTGTCAGAATCATCCTCAAGTCCCATCTTCAGCATCGGGGACGGTACCACGTACGTGTTCATGATGGAATACGAGTAGCCGGCTGAGATGGCTGCTGCGCGGACACGCTCGTCAATGCCCCTATCCGCTGTGCTCACGATGACGGTATTCTTGTCGAACGGGTTCCCCTCCGACCCATTCGGAGTGCCTTCGGTGTTGATGGTTAGATGATTCAACGCGTCGGTTATGTCCGCGAAGATCACCCTACTCTCATTTCCGTAGAATCTCTCCATCAAGTAGCCGCTATAGCTGTAGTATTTGCATTCGGGTGGTGTTCGGCCGACGAAGACGAGAGCCTCATCGGGACGCATACGGAAGAGAATCGTGACGCCCTTCAGGCCGAGGAACTCACCTACCTTGAACTTGTAGCTGGGTACTTGTTCTCCTGGCGAAGGTGGAACCAGACACACCAGGTAAGGCTTAGTGGGGTCATTCCCCCAACATGCCTTGATCAGGCCTGCCTCATACGCCTCAATCAGAGGAAACACGGCCGCTGCCCCCTGCCCCACAACGAAACCATCCCGCTCAAGAGCGGAACGGAATGCACCGACGTCCCCCACGCTCGGCGGCATCGTTTCCGTCGCGCTCGCAGTCTGCGTTACCGCAGGCCCCGCGAAGGGCTGAGTTGCAGCAACCACTGCCCCACCGACCACCGCGCCCGCAGCGAATCCTCCAGCAATCTTCAGGAAGTCTCTACGCGACGAACCCTCTTTCACTTCTGACAACTCTCGTCGATCCCAACATACAAGTTGTTCGGCTTTATTCTTTTTGCGCCTACGCATCCCCGAGATCCGTGACTGCGTCTCAGTCGCTCATATCGGATTCTTTGCGGTACTACAAGTTCTGTAGAACATAGTCGGTGATCGAGTGAAACAGGTGCACTCTCAAGTCCTGATCGTCGATGTGATGCATCTGGCGTGGATAGACCATCAGGTCAAAAGGTATGTGAGCCTTCTGGAAAGCATAGGCCAGTTGCATACTATTCGACATGTGAACATTGTCATCTGAAGTGCCATGTACGAGTAGGAGTTTTCCTCTCAGATCCTTGGCATGAGTTGTTGCTGAACTTGCCTCGTATCCTTCCGGGTTGTCTTGGGGCGTTCCCATGTAGCGTTCAGTGTAGATTGTGTCGTAGTTTCTCCAGTCCGTCGGAGGAGCTACCGCGATGCCAACCTTGAAGTAGTCAGCGCCTTTGAGCATGCACATCAACGTGACGT
>CAZUTN010000103.1:3070-4415 GCA_964623365.1 uncultured Candidatus Bathyarchaeia archaeon | reverse complement strand
AGGCTGTGCATGAAGAAGTACTCTTTGTCCCACAGCCAGTCAGGAATCTTGGCGTATCCGTGGAGGACATGACGAAGATTGAATCTCTTGATCGCGGAAGCCAGCATTCGCGCAATCGTCCCTTTCCCTCCTATGTGTAGCGTCTCGTTCCTGAGCGCCAACATCAGGTCATAGATCCTTTTCTGTGGTTGGTCAAAGAGAGCGTACGTACAAAGCAGACCGGAGCTTGATGGTTTGAAAGGGATCTTGTCGAGATCGATACCGTGGCGTATAACGATGTGTTCGGTCGAGCCTATGTGCGGGGACTGTTCCGCGAGTCTGTTCATGTAGTCGGACACGGTTACTAGAGCGTCAACTTTCTCCCAGTTGATCGCGCCAAGCAGCTCCGGATGATCGATCTCATATGCGTGTAGGCGAATGACAATTGGGACTTCGTCACTCGTCTGACTGGCCATTGCAGCGAAACTGTCTGCCCAATCGCAAAAGATGAGATCGTACTTGCGAAAATACCTTCTAAGCTTCCTCCTAAGATTCAACCACCACCACGCTCGTTTCATTTCATTGCGGACAAGGTGTCGTACCTCAGCCGATGGAGGCGCCGCCAGTGCTTTCGGCAGGAAGTCGAGCCTTGTCGAACGAAGATATCTCGCAAAGCCTAGGAAGTTCGTGTTGCGGGCCATGCACAACACCGATATTTGTCTGTTGATCATTCCGGCGGCTATCCCCGCTCAGCTGCAACCAAGGCTCTGGTCCGACCTGTAGTTAAAGTCGATTGCCACAGAGGGCCGCGAGGCGTTCTCAATTATGCGCACGAGCAGATGACTCGGCAATGTCGTTCTCATCGATTCTCTGGCTACTAGAAGTAACCTTGCACAAGGATTTGGGGTTACTCGTTGCGCAACGAGCATATTGTATAATAGTCAGGCCAGATTTCTGGAGCTTGTGGGATTGGAGTGACAAGCAGACTCGGATTTGTTGCGAGACTTTGGTACTACTTCAGGATAGGCTACGGGACCTACCTGATGTTTCTGCTGAGCGCCGTCAACACCCTGGTGGTCGTTTGGTACCTTGCGATTCGTGAGGTCCCAGGAATTCAAAGCCTCTTCGGGCATTTTGCCTTATTTGCGATCGTCGCCACGCTGCTTGGCATTCCACTGGCGATTGGCATCGGATGGGGTCACATCAAGAGAAGCCCAGCCTATAGCTCCGAAATGGACATCAGCGTCGAAGCCAACCCTTACTACTACAAGCTCCCGCCTGGCTATAACAGGGAGGTCTACGCACCAGCGTATCTCGAGTTGCTTGTCCAGCTACGGCGACTGCTTGATGCACAAGGCCTCCTGAC
>CAZUTN010000103.1:0-2970 GCA_964623365.1 uncultured Candidatus Bathyarchaeia archaeon | reverse complement strand
ATCTCGAGTTGCTTGTCCAGCTACGGCGACTGCTTGATGCACAAGGCCTCCTGACGGACGAGGACAACTCTCGGATTCAAGCTCTGGAACGCAAGCTTGAGCTACTCATCAAGGGTGGCCTTGTAGGAACCCCTAGGACTAAGATATGAGGATCTCAAGGATTCCCTAGCTGAAGACGTTTTCGCATCGAATGCTGACTGAGCGCCTGATACTCTACCAAACGATGCCCACACTTCATGCTTGATTCTTCTCCTGGTTCAGTGTCTCCTCATGTTCTCAAGTATCCGCGTGATTGCGGTTGAGGCATGTCCAGTCCCGAAGGGATTCCTCAGATGTCTAATGGCATCTCTCAAACGCATGTTGGAAGCTGTTGCCAGAACCGTCCTAGGTATCAATCTCGGGTGCGCGATGAGCTGGTTCGCTTTTCGGGTAAGGGTCTCGGGCCACTCGGTCGTTGATCTAAGCGTAACGCACGGAACATGCAAAAGGAACGATTCCTTCTGCATTCCGCCCGAATCCGTGAGAAGGCAGCTCGCATTGTTCAGCAGACTCAGCGTTTCGACATAGCCTTGTGGTGGTACTCTGAGGAGGCCTTTCGTTCGCAGCGCAGGGAGGACTTCCAGCCTAGCAAGTCTGGCATGGGTTCGGGGGTGAACAGGAAAGACGACCTTGAGCCTTCTTGACAGTTTCCGCAATGCAAGTTGTATTTCGTTGAGTCTGCTCAAGTTGTCAACGTTTGAAGGCCGATGCAATGTTACTAGCACATAGTCGTGCGTCTGCAATCCGAGCGCTGCTAGGACGGTGCTTTGTCTTCTTTGAACAGTCGGCATGACTGTACGCAAAGCGTCGACCATCGTGTCTCCTGTGAGGTATGTCGCTCTCTTGAGGCCCTCCTTCTTCAGGTTGAGCACGGCGGTCCTAGTGGGTGCGAAACGGACGGCGCTGCAGTGGTCCGTGAGCTTTCGGTTGACTTCCTCAGGCATCGTCATATCGCCTGATCGCAATCCCGCTTCAACATGGGCGACTGGGACGGATAGCTTCGCAGCAGTGAGCGCCGCAGCCAAAGTCGTGTTCGCGTCGCCTGGGACAATCACCACGTCTGGGTTCGCGCTCTGAATCAGCCTTTCCAGGCGTTTCATTATGATGGCAGTCTGAGTAGCGTGGCTGCCGGAGGCAGCTCGTAGATTCGCGAATGGCTTAGGAATCTTGAGCTCGCGAAAGAAGATCTGTGACATCTGCGAGTCGTAGTGCTGGCCGCTGTGAACTATGCTTAGGTCGATTCGTGTGTGCTTGGAGATGATCTCTTTGATTAGGGGGGCGGACTTGATGAATTGAGGACGGGCGCCAACGACCAGCATGGCCTTGATCTTGGACATGTCCCCCTCCGCCGAGACCATTCACTTAACATGCAAGAAAGCGTTTGGGAATATATTTGCGTACGCTAAGGGCAAATGTAGGTTAGTCGACAGTTTGGCTTGAGAACAAGTGGTGTTGAGGCTCCCATGTGCGGCATCGCAGGAGAAGTACGCTTTGACGAAAGAGCGAGTAGCCTCGCTGTCACGAGGGAAATGTGCGATGCACAAGTGCACCGGGGCCCAGATGACGAAGGCTACTATGCCAATGGCCCAGTAAGTCTTGGCATACGCCGCCTTGCAATTATTGATCTTACGAAGGGTCTCTACCCACTCCGCAACGAAGAAGACACTATCCGCCTTGTCTTCAACGGCGAGATATATGGATTCCAAGATCTTCGCGTCGAACTCGAAAAACACGGGCACAGATTTTGTTCGAAGACGGATGCAGAGACGTTAGTTCACGGTTACGAAGAGTGGGGCACAAAGTGCTTAGAAAGACTGGACGGGATGTTCGCATTCGCGCTGTGGGATGAGCCCAGACAGCTGTTGTGGATTGCTCGGGATCATTTCGGGATCAAACCGCTCTACTACCACCGGAACAAGAGGTTCCTGACGTTCGCATCCGAAATCAAGCCGCTACTCAGGCATCCAGACATATCGTGCAAGCCGAACGAACGCTTCGCAAGACAGTATCTGCATAGCGGCGCCACGGCTGACAGCACAGAGGATACCTTCTTCGACGGCATAAACCAGCTCGCTCCTGCGCATGAGCTGCTTGTTCAGCCCAACGGAGTCATTGAACACAAAAGGTACTGGACGCCCGTCGTTTCGAAGAGAATAGATGGCAAAGTATCTTCCGAGGAGATTGAAGAGACTCGACGGCTTTTTCTGAAGGCGATAGACCAGCAGCTTGTCAGCGACGTGCCCGTGGGCACATGCCTTAGTGGGGGAATCGACTCATCTGCAGTGGTCTGCTCAATCAGGAAGGCCCACCCGAACGGAACAACCTCAACTGGCCGGATGATCAAGACATTCTCCGCAGTTTTCCCCGGGGAACCCCTCGATGAAACCAAGTACGCCGCAGAGGTCTGTCAAGAAACGAAAGCAGAGCAGAACTTGGTGATGCCTACGGCAGAAGAGTTCTGGCACGATTTGCCGACCCTTGTTAGATGTCAGGAGGAGCCTTTTGTCAGTTCAAGCGTCTACGCGCAATGGAGAGTCATGAAACTCGCCAAGGAACGAGGTGTCACTGTGATGCTTGATGGTCAAGGAGGCGACGAACTCCTCGCGGGATATCTGCCTTACTACCTTTACTACCTGCAAACACTCAGAAAACAAGGCAAGTACCTGAAGCTCCTAGTTGAAGGCCTGCTGAGCTGCGACCTGACAAGCCCATTCATCAAGGCCTACATTGAAGACCGCTTGAAGAGGCGGAGAGCCAGCTCGAAATATGCAATCCTAGGAGATGTTCCACAGGAAGCCTTCAGACTCGCTAAGGCGCCACGTCACAACCTAGCTTCGAAACTCGAAATTGACACAACCACCATGACGCTGCCAGCGCTCCTACGTTACGAGGACAAGAATTCCATGTGGCACAGCATTGAGGCCCGTGTGC
>CAZUTN010000102.1:1887-4460 GCA_964623365.1 uncultured Candidatus Bathyarchaeia archaeon | reverse complement strand
CCTTCATCGACCAGTCTTCCAACGCCCGCTATCGTTGAGGCGCTTGCAGGCTCGATGAAGATGCCCTCTTTGCTGGCAAGTGCCTTCTGAGCTCCGAGTATCTCCCGGTCCGTAACCGTATCGATGAGCCCGCCCGAGTCCCTAGCAGCGGCAAGAGCTCTCTTCCAGTTCACAGGGAAGCCTATCCGAATGGCAGTGGCGACTGTTTCGGGATTGGCAACCGGTTGAATGTGATCGCATCCCAGTCTGAACGCTTCGGCAACTGGTGATGCCCCCTCCGCTTGGATCCCAATGAGGCGCGGAAGCGTCTCCGCCAAGCCCAGCGCCTTCAGCTCAAGCAAACCCTTCCAGAGCGCAGTGATGTTGCCCGCATTCCCGACCGGAAGCACGATTGCATCTGGCAGCTGAGGGAGTTGGTCGTTGATCTCGTACGCGACTGTCTTCTGGCCTTCAACCCTGAACGGGTTGACGGAGTTCAGAAGATACGGGCTTCCATCCTTCTTAGCAACATCGACTACGAGGCGCATGGCGTCGTCGAAGCTACCGTCAATCTCGATTATCTTCGCGCCGTGCACGACGGCTTGAGCCAGCTTCCCGGCCGCTATCTTGCCAGCAGGAATCACCACGAAGCATCTCAAACCAGCCCTAGCAGCGTACGCAGCAAGGGAGGCCGAGGTGTTTCCTGTCGAGGCGCACATCACGGATTTCGCTCCAAGTTCAACTGCTTTCGTGACGCCCACGGTCATCCCCCTGTCCTTGAAGGAGCCTGTAGGATTCTCGCCTTCATTCTTGACATGCAGATATCTCAGACCGAGATGGCTCGCGAGGCGCCGGCACTCGTGAAGTCCGGTTCCGCCTTCCCCCAGCGAAACAATCTCGACCTTTTCCTCGATCGGCAACAGCTCACGATACCGCCAGACTCCGAGCGGTCTCGTGCTCCAGTCTCTTGGGTTGAGCGCAGATGTGTCAACGAGTCCGATTTCGAGCAGACCGCCGCATTTCGCGCAGACGTATGCTCTCTCGTTCAGAGAATGACGCGTTCCGCATTCGATGCATTCGAGGACGTGCTCCATGGTTCTTCTACTCCTTCAGAATGGTTGCGCCGCAAGCCGTTTTCGAAGCGACAGCTCGGCATCGGACGCCAGCTGACTCGAAAATCTCCTTCATTGCTTCGGCCACCGAGGTTGCGGAGGTCGTAGCGCTGTCCACGATCGCAATCATGCTTGGCCCGGCTCCGCTAATCGCCACTCCTGTAGCCCCAGCTCTGAGGGCTGCTTGCCTCACCTCATTGTAGCGTGGAACCAATTGAGCTCGTGCGGGTTCCACGATCGCGTCCACCATCCCCTTTCCAATGAGGCTAATGTTCTCGGAGAGGATGCCAGCTACGATGCTGGCTGCTGCGCCGACGTTGTCCGCAATTCTCGCGAGCGGAACTCTATCGGGAAGAATGGCACGCGCGCGCTCTGTCTTCTTCCGAGGCGTGGTCACTTCGGGAATCGCAATTGCGATCTCCAATCTTGCTGGCGGGTCAAACCCTACGACTGAGAGCGGAGAATACGACTGAACGAAAGCGAATCCGCCGAGAACCGCGGCGGCCACGTTGTCAGCGTGGGGAGCTTCGGCTGAGGCTACCTCGCCCTGTGCAGCCAACTCGACAACTTCGTTCTCAGTCAAGCCCAAGCCTAACGTATGGTTCAATCCGACAGCCGTCGCAGCCGCACTTGCTGCGCTACTTCCCAGTCCCTTACCGACTGGGATGCCTTTCTCGACTCGGACTTTCACCCCCACATCGACCTTATGTCGGCTGAGCAGCTCTCTTGCAACCAACCCGGCGCTGTTCAGGCCCGGGTCTTCCGGCACATTGACCGAGTCCGGTCCGGCTATCTCCAGCTCGACGCCTCTTTCGGGCGAAGTCTGTATCTGTAATGTATCATGGAAAGCGTCGAGGGCAAGCGCAAAGACGTCGAAGCCCGGGCCCAAGTTTGCGGTCGTGCAAGGCGCCTTCACCATGACGGAGCCAAACAGGCCTCTTCTTGAGGCATGGACTGACCTCATTCGCGAGGCGTTTCGGTGACTGTCGTAGACCGGCGAGCGGATGCACGATGGCAGTCGTGCTCGATTTAGAATCATGCTTGATCACAAACCAAACCATGAGGAAGCCGACCAGCGGGCGAAGCGCCAAGAGGTTCAGGACGAGCGCGCTGTTCGGCTCAGCGAGTGCTCTGCGTCGTCGTTGTCGAAGTTGTAGTCGGTGGGTGCAGAGCAGTCGCGCGCAAAGCTGTCCCTTGAGAGTGCGGACACCTGGGTCAAAGGTAATAAGACTTGCCTACGGAATGGACCCATTCAATCGGCAACAGACACCTGCAAACCATAAATCAAGTGGTTCTGATAGGTGAATTGGCGGATGGTTCTCGCATGAGCGACGATGTCCGCGTTGAGGATGCTACGACCGCGGAATTCGCAGCAAGGCGATATCTTGAGTCGCAGTACCCAGGCAAGGCGATCGAGGTGAAGTTCAGCAAGATCTGGTTCGTTGGAGGAAAAGCGAAGGATGTCTGGGAGGTCGAAGGTGT
>CAZUTN010000102.1:0-1787 GCA_964623365.1 uncultured Candidatus Bathyarchaeia archaeon | reverse complement strand
ATCGGCCCGATCAGTATCACCGCGCCTCCGCTTGTGACTCCCTGACCTTGCGTCACGGAAGCCGCCATCATCAAGATCACCCCGATCAGTATCATCGCGAAACTGGCGAAGAAGATCCACGAGAGTCCAATGGGAAACACGCTTGCGGGTTCAGCCGTTCCCACGCGCGCGCCCCGCTCGCAGCTCGTGCAAAGCCACCGCCCCGGCAGAAAATCTCGCGCGCAGACTTGTTTGCCGCATCTACTGCAAACGTAACGCGCTTCTCGGATTGCGCAGATCTCGCATGGCTGAGACAAATCTCTACCTCCATAGAATCGGAAGCAACGTGAAAAGGAGCAATACCACCGTCAAAACGATGCCGAGCAGCAGCAGGGTCCGAGCGGACCCTTTGTCTGTTCCCAAGATGATTGGCACCGGGCCTATCATCACCACTCCTCCGCCGCGGGCCTGGCCGTCGCCCCTTGCAGACCTCAGAAGGACGAAGAAGAAAGCCAGTATTGCGACCGCGAATCCGGCGAGAGCGATAAGCAATCCGATGGTGAAGATGAGGTTGTCAGCCAAGCCTGGTTCGAGCTTGACAGTTTCGAGAGCTGATATAGGCTTTCCTGGGTTCGGATGCCCGAGTTTCGACGGCTGTCACGTGGAGCGTATGTGTACGCTTGCGCCGTTCGAAATGGATTGGTCGGTTGCGCCCCGGGAATTCTTAAATCAGATGACGGGATCGACCCGCGACTTGAAGGCGAGAAAGTTGGGGAGAGTGAAAGAAGGCTGGCGCTACTTTGCTGAGCGCGCCAACCAACTTCCGAAGGCGAGAGAGATCATGAATGGCTGGGATAGAGTCGTACAGTTCAATCTCGACGGAGAGGCGCCTTTCTACCTCACCTTTTCTCGCGGCGCCGTCCTGTTCTCTGATGGCACGCACGAGAAGCCTGACCTGACCATGAAGGGAGCCGAGGACGTGTTCTACCGACTCATGACAGGCGAGCTGGACCGAATGAAAGCGTTCATGCTCGGACAGTTCAAGTTTGAAGGATCGCTCAAGGACGCAGCTAGGTTTGCCGGCATAGGAGACGCGGTCAGAAAGTCCGTGAAGTTTCCGCCGTAGCATTTCAGATACGGCTAAATGATTTCCCAAGACGACTGATATTTGTCTAGTTCTGAAAGGCTGTACTCGTCGAGCGGGTGATCGCGTTCCGGGACCTCCACAGACTTGGGTTCGCCACAGAGTTCCGTTGAGAAGTATCTCTGCCCAGTGTCGTTGATCATCGTTACGATGGTGCGAAGTTTCGGATGCTTCCGAGCAATCTTCACGGCAGCTGCGACGTTGCATCCGGAAGAGATCCCGCAGAAGATGCCCTCGGTTGTCGAAAGTCGTCGCGCCATGTTGAGAGCTTCTTCCGACGTGGTTGTGACCACGCCGTTCAGCAACTTGAGATGTAGATTCCGGGGGACGAAGCCGTCGCCTATTCCCTCGATCTTGTGAGTTCCCCACCTCCGCTTCGAGAGAATTGGCGCTTCAGCGGGTTCGACAGCGTACAGGAGAATCTTGGAGTTTTTCTTTCGTAGGAACTTCCCCGCGCCCGTAAGCGTCCCGCCAGTCCCTTGAGAGGCTACGAAGCAATCCACACGGTGTTTCGTCTGTTCCCAGATCTCGGGTCCGGTTGTCTCATAGTGGGCATTGATGTTGTCTGGGTTTGTGAACTGTGCGGGTTCCCAATACTTCCCAGGGTTGTCGCGTTTCAGTTCCTCTATCTTCTTGATGCTGAGGTCCACGTCGCTCTCCGCGC
>CAZUTN010000101.1:0-4463 GCA_964623365.1 uncultured Candidatus Bathyarchaeia archaeon | reverse complement strand
GTGCGCGCGACCTCCTCGACCTCTGCTGGGATGCTTTCAACGGCCGCGATCATTGATCGGACGAAGTACGTGTAGGTTATGCTCGCGTGGGCAAAGACCAGCAGCCAAAACTCGGAGATGTAGGCGACTCCGCCCCAGAAGATGCCGATCGAGACGCCGAGCGCTATCGATGGAACCACAATGGGGATGTTTACCAAGGTATCCAATATACTTGAGAGCACCTTGCCGCCCCTCCTTCTTGCCACCAGAACGGAGACAGGCAAGCCAGCCACGATATTCAGAACGGTTGCAACTAGGGCAATCAAGTAGGATAGGCCTACGGACTGCCAGTAGGTCGACCAGATACCGCTTCCGGACACCGCCGTCTGCAAAGTACCGTCGACTAGAGCGCCAGCGCCTGGCAGCACCACGAAAAGCGACGGGATGATCACGAACAGAATGAAGATGAGAAATGCAAGAAGGTTCCTGAACCGCGCTGCACGCTTGGAACTCAGTCGTCTTTCAATGTTCGGCCGGACATTTGAGATTGGGAGGTGCATTCTCGGAGCGAAGGCTCGGATGCCGATGAAGAAGAGGCTGGACGCCACAATGAGAACGAAGCTGACGAACAACAGAGGACTCTCTTGGCCAGCCAGTCTCGCGTTGTGAATAAACGCTGGCCCGTTCTCAAACGCGCCTGCAACCATAACCGTAGCTCCCGTCTCGGACAACGAGCGAGCAAACGCCAACAGGAACGCGGCAACCAGAGACGGCTTCAACAAGGGCAAAGAGACTGTTCTGGCAGCGGTGAACGTTGAAGCCCCCAGCGTGCGCGCAGCAGTCTCGTAGACTTCTTTGTACCCTTGCAACGCTCCGACCATCACCCGAACTATAACTGGATAAGAGAACGCGAAATGTAGCAGGACAATCATCTGCCACCCCGGCGAAAAGACAAACTGGGGACCCAGCAGACTACCGACGCCTTGACTGCCGCTCCAGAATATGAGAACAGAATAGCCGAGAGCCACCGTGGGAACGATGAATGGGATGTTTGCGAGCGTGTCGAGCGTACTCGTCCAGCCTGATCTGCTTCTCACGATGAACCATGCCATGGGCAACCCCGCCGCGAGATCCATCAGGGAAACGGCCACAGCAATTGTGAACGAGGCGACAATTGCCGAGGCCCCTCTGCCTAGCAGGTCGGGGTGTGACAACATCTCGAAGATCCTTGGCCATCCTAGAAGAATCCCAAAGACAGGCGGAACAAACACGATTGCCAAGAAGAACAAGATGCCAAGTGCGTAGGCAGCGAATCTGACGCCGCGCGACCCGGAGGCTGCGTCAAGAGAGAGCAGAACTCGCCTCTTGAGGCGCATCTTCGTCGATGAATCTCGAGGCGACCGGTCCATGTCAGACCAGTCGTTCACTCTCGTGTCCCCTCACCAGCCGCGCATTCGACCCACCCTAACGACGAGGATTAAGGGCTTATGCCCTTCCGTGTTCATGTCAAGAAGATGGGGATGGACGTCATGGAGGCCATGGGACAGAGGCCGACCACGACGACGGGGGGATGGAATCGACGCTAAGATAGCGCTTGTGTGAGCCAATCTTCATGTGACTATGATGGACGGGAGCCAGGACCCCCCTATAGGGGGGTCCCCTGAGGCGCCGTTTTGACGCGACCCTGCTAGACGGGAACACCAAGGGACCGCTTTTTTGGTGGCCCGGTGTGTAGAACCCATAAGGTATCTGGGCCGCCGTTCCCTAGCGGGACAAGTGGAGTTAATGGCGACATTGGCTGAGCCCGAACTAGAACAGAAACGATTCTTCTGTGAGAACTGCGAGCGCGAGCTTTTTCTCAACGCCGCCTACTGCGACAAGTGTGGCGGAGAGATTGAGTGGCCAGAGAAGTACGTCTCGATCTTTTCTGAAAAGGCGCGCGACAAGCAGAGCCGCGGCGACGAAGAGGAAGACTAGGACTGGCAAGAGATCTCTCTGGCACGTGAAGACCGCGTTTCTGAACGCTCAAATCCTCACATTGGATAGTCGACGCCCTAACGCTCAGGCCCTAGTGATTGAGCACGATCGCATAGCGAGAGTTGGCGCAAATCAAGAGATTCTGTCAACCCTGGAGCGGGACGCTCAGATCTGGAACCTGGATGGAGCCGTCGTTCTGCCTGGGTTCACTGATTGCCACACGCACTTCGTAGCATACGGCCTCCAACTCTTCGACGCAGACCTCACCAAAGCGCGCTCAATTTCGCAGATTCAGGATATCCTCAGAAGGCAAGCCGAGAAGGCGGATGTCAGAGGATGGGTGCTGGGTCATGGATGGGATCAAGAGAAACTGAAAGAGCGCAGATTTCCGAACCGATTCGACTTGGATGCAGCCGTCCCTGACAGGCCCGTATGCATCACTCGAATATGCGAACATATCTGCGTCGTCAACAGCGCTGGGCTTGAGTTTGCAAACACAACCGCGGCTACAGCCGACCCACCTGGAGGTATCATAGACCGCGACGAGGAGACGAAGGAACCGACCGGGGTCCTGCGAGAGAACGCAATGAACCTCGTGCTCTCTCTCATGCCTGCCCGAGATGACAAAGAAGTCAGAAAAGCCGTGTCTTCAGCGATGCGCAAGGCCGTCGCCGCGGGTTTGACGTCAGTGCATTGCGTCGTCGATCAGCCTCAGCATGTTCGGGTTCTGCAGGCTATGAGCCGAACAGGTGAACTCGCGGTTCGAATCTACCTCTTGATTCCAGACGAATGGCTCGATTCAGCCGCCGAAATCGGCATCTCGACAGGATTCGGAGACGAGATGCTCAGGCTACAGGCCGTCAAGATCTTCACTGACGGCTCCCTGGGGGCGCGCACCGCGGCCCTTGAGGAACCGTATCTCGACGCTCCAGACGCGACTGGAGTGATTATTCACTCGCAAGACGAACTGAACGCGACGGTCGAAACAGCGGCTCGTCTTGGATTGCAGGTTGCAGTTCACGCGATCGGCGATCGAGCAATCAGAATGGCGCTGACAGCCATCGAGAAGACGAACCTCACTGTTCCACAATCGCAAAGACTGAGGCATAGAATTGAACACGCATCCGTCCTTAATCGCAGCTTGATAGACAGAGTCAAAGACGCGAGAGCCATCGCCTCAGTTCAACCGCATTTCATAGTCTCCGACGTGTGGGTCCCTGACCGAGTTGGACGCGAACGCGCAAAGCTCGTCTATGCGCTGAGGTCGCTCACGGAGAGCGGGACAACCGTAGTGGGAGGATCTGACTGTCCGGTTGAGCCGATCGATCCATTGGAGGGGATCTACGCGGCAGTCGCATCCACGCCGGGAGCGTACGGAGAACACGTTGACGCGCAGACCGCCGTTGAAATGTTCACCAAGAACGCAGCCTACGCGTCGCATGAGGAGAAGGTGAAAGGAACGATTGAGGAGGGAAAGATGGCAGACCTGGTAGTGCTTGATCGCAACCCGATGAAGGTGGCGCCGGAAGAGATACGCAGAATTAATGTGCTGGCAACGATTGTCGGAGGCAGACTCGTCCACGCATCGAAGCGGTTTCGAGCTATGCGGACTTCGAGTGTGCGAGACCAACTAGTTCGGAGATTCTCGTGAAGCCGTTCTCTTTGATGTAGACCGAGAGGCCTTCAGCGACCTCAGAGAAGACGCCAAGATCCTTCTGAAGAATTGCGGTTCCTATCTGTACCGCGCTTGCTCCAGCTAGAAAGAACTCAGCGGCATCCTCCCAGCTCAGTATTCCTCCCACGCCGATTACGGGAATCTTGAGCCTCTCGAACAGTTCGTATACGCAACGGACGGCGACCGGCTTGATTGCGGCGCCTGACAACCCGCCGATCTTGGCCGAGAGTACGGGTAGGCGAACGCGTATGTCGATCGACATTGCCCTCAGTGTGTTGATGGCTGTGATCGCGTCCGCTCCTGCCATCTCAGCAGAACGACCTATCTGCACTATGTTTGCGACGTTTGGTGAAAGCTTCACGAAGACGGGAATGTCGACGACTTTCTTGACGCTACGCGTCACCTTCGCCACCACCGTGGGATCCTGGCCGATCTCGGCTACTCCGGACACGTGTGGACATGAGACATTCAATTCGACGGCATCCGCGCCTAGGCTTTCGGCAATCCACACCGACTTCGAGTAGTCCATGACTGAGAATCCAAAGACACTGACTACGACCGGAACGCCTGACTTCTTCGCCTCGCTGATCTCGTCTCTCATCATGGAGATCCCTGGATTGGCCAGGCCAATCGCGTTCAACAATCCGCCAGGAACCTGAACAATAGTTGGCCCAGGGTTCCCATCACGCGGCTTCAAACTCGAGGACTTGGTAACGACGGCGCCTGCGCCAGCTTCGACGACTCGCTTCAACGTTTCACCAGAAACCCCGAGAAAACCAGATGCGAGCATCGTGGGGTTGCGCAGCTTCAATCCCGCGATTTCTGTCGACAG
>CAZUTN010000100.1:0-4494 GCA_964623365.1 uncultured Candidatus Bathyarchaeia archaeon | reverse complement strand
GCGTCTCAGCGCCTCCGCATCTGACTTCTTGCCAAATGGCAAGGAGATCTCCGCTTTGGCTCTGGCTCCTTTCAATCTCCGTCAGCTTGCACGACTTGTGAGTTGATGAATGGAAGATGAACTTGTTGATGCGATTCGTCAAATGCAGCTGCTTGCCTGCCGCAGTTGCTCGGTATCACTCAGCCGCTTCCTGAGGAGGCTTCTCCGGCTTCTTTCTTCTCCTTCTCCGCTTTTCGCGAGCCGCGGCTGCGGCCTTCTCTTCAGAAGCACGCGCTTCCGCCTTCTCTTTGAGCTCCGCAGCTAGCAGCCCTGCGGCAAGTCCTTCTCTCGCAGCACGCTTCGAAACGTCACCAAGTTTTGTCGTCGGCAGATACGCGCCGCCAGCAAACTTCACGCCGCATTTGCGGCAACTCCAGACGCCGACCGAGAGTCGTCTCACCGCACGCACATGACATCTCGGACACTCGTGAAAGATACGCATCCCAGCAACTACTTCGGCGTATCTCCTTCTCGCTACGGTCCCGTACCGCGCACCGAAGCTTCCCGCGGGACCTACCTTCTTGACTTTCATCTCCCACTTGTCGCTCCTCTTATGACCTCACGGATTTCCTTGCCTTTCTCGATCGCGGTCTTGACGGCCTCCCTAACCTCTTGGTCCGTGAAGGCGCCCAAACCACCTTTTTGCATCGCGCAGAGGCTCCCGTCCCGCGCCGACGTTACAGTCAGTCGAGAACTCATCACAAGCTCCTCTTCGAGGCACGGGTCTAAGATCACGTTTCCGTCTATCTTCGCTGCTGTGACGGCGACAGGCTCGTTTTGGATCGCCAAGGGCACAAGTTCATCCTTCGTTAGCACTTGTCCGCCCTTGAGTTCGTAGGTCCTCATCTTCGACGTGAGTAGCGCAGCGAGTGCGGATATTGCTGAAGCATCGATCAGATTTCCGTCGTGGTCAAGCACGTACACATCCACGAAAACGATGATCACTTTCTCGCCTGGTTCCACGCAGAGCGTCTTGAGCGGGATGGCCTTTGACTCCCTCAGCCCTCTGTCTACGACTCGGGCAAGCTCGATTGCTGCCTCGCTGGGCGGGCCCGGCTCGAATGAGGGGGAAGCAAATGGGACAAATTCAGCATTGACTGTGAGTACACCTTGGTTCGGCGTGTCTGGAAATGGCTCTCCGAGTTCGACTTTGACACCGGTCATGACTTTCGTCTTTCCCAAGTGTGTCATGGCAGACCCGTTTGCCTTTTGAACAATGCCTGTTTCGATCTTGATGTCTCTGTAGTCTGTGAGCTTTCGCTCATCGATCCTTCTTCCCTTCGCTATCAAGTCAATGATTGTCTTCTGCTCAATTTTGGCGATTGGCGGTGGCTGCGGGGTCCATGACATTAGGTTGCCACCTCCCTAGAGTCTTCGGTTTGCTCCTTCACCGAGATGTACTTTCGTTTGAGCGCTTCGATCTGCATCTGATTGATCTTTCCGCAAGCGTTGATGGCCATGTCCAGTGCTTGATTGAACTCTCCTTCAGTGAAGGATCCGTCCATCTGGAGTAGTGTGATGGTCTTGGATTCTGGCATGAACGCGACCGGAAGGTCGGCGTCACCCTCCTTGTCTTCAATATCGGACAGATCTAGCGCAATCTTCCCATCGATCTTTCCAACAGCGCAGGCAGCGACAATCTCCCTTAGCGGCACGCCGGCGTCCGCCAGTGCAAGCGACGCCGCAGTTACTGCAGCGCATCTGCTACCTCCATCTGACTGAAGGACCTCGATGAAAATGTCCATTGAGGTCCGCGGGTACACCTCGGACATTATCGATGTTTCCAACGCCTCTCTGATCACCTTGGAGAGCTCGAGCTCTCGTCTGGATGGGGCGGGGGATTTCCTCTCTTCCACAGAGAAAGGCGCCATGTGATAGCGACATCTGATGACTGCTCGGTTTGCAAGTGCCACGTGTTTCGGGTGTGCTTCCCGAGGCCCGTAGATGGCAGCGATGATACGGTTCTTTCCTTGTTCGATGTAGGCCGACCCGTCGGCCTTGTCCAATACCCCAACCTCCATCTTGATCGGCCTAAGCTCATCAAGCCTCCTACCATCAACGCGCAAGTCATTGTCGTCGATCAGTCTGATTTCGGACTTGCTCATTCCCTCTCTACCTCAACTCCATGCTCATCATCTCGCTCACGCGATCCGTAAGTCCACGCGTGTGTGCTTCTCGCTCGATCATGAACATTGCAGCGACCGCTATTTGCTCATTCTTTGGTTGGCGGCCCGACACCAAGACCGTTCCATTCTGGCCGACGATTATGTCGCAACCTGTCACTTTCTTGAGCATGCTGATCATGGAACCTTTCCTGCCAATCAGCCTCGGGATCTTCGCGGGCGAGATGTGGACAACTCTTCCCGAGGAGATCCTCCCAAGTCCACGGCCCCTCACGGTCAAAAGCGGGTCACGTGTACGGTCAAAAGCAATCACCTCAGCCATGACAAGATCACCTATGTTGAAGGTACGAGTGAGATCCTTTCTCGAGGCCATCCCCCTCGCTGCGGGAGTCTCCGACAAGGGAAGCATTGCCAGGTAGGGCGCAGAAATATCCACAATCCAACCTGACATTGCGATATCTACAACGCGGCCGATCACAAAATCGTCAACCCTGGGAACATAGCATCCTTTCAGCGGAACAACGATCAGCTTGTTCGCTACCAGATCGGCGAGGCCCATCCTTGACGCGAACACTCTGTCTCCTTTTCTGTACGTGTTTTCGCCCGGGAAAAAGGAGCCTTC
Organism: uncultured Candidatus Bathyarchaeia archaeon; assembly: GCA_964623365.1. Classification (GTDB taxonomy): domain Archaea; phylum Thermoproteota; class Bathyarchaeia; order 40CM-2-53-6; family 40CM-2-53-6; genus CAVPLU01. Next base: position 1,710 of record CAZUTN010000100.1, on the reverse strand, counting down.
CGCGAGAAGCTCTCCAGGCGCAACCAATTGCTTCTTCTCAGCGAATATGGTCAACTACTCCATCTCAATTCCAGCGCAGCGAGTTGAAGGACAAAGACGACCTACTTTAACACTTTCGTCTGCACAGTGCCTTGCGTGAGTTTGCCAATCCGATCAATGAACGAACCGTACAGACCAGCGGGCATCTCCAGAAGCGCCACCAAGGAGCCGTCTGCTTGCCACTCTTCTTTCGTGATTGTGCCAAACCCTTTGATCGAGCCATAGGCCTTTGCGGCGTGTTCCGGGAGAACTTTCACGACGACCCTCATCTTCTCGATCTTGATGGGAAGCAGCGCTCGAAGCTCATCGATAGCCGTCTTTGCCTGTTCGTCTGCAGGCTTGAAGGGATCGATCACCATGCGGATCTGTGAGAAAGCTTGTTCGATTCTGAGCGGCGGGTGAGGAGTCGCAGTTCTCGGGGCGATACAGTTTCTCGATATGAAGGCTATGATCTGTTTCCTCTTATCGTCCACGAGCTGCCTTCTTTGCTCTGTCGTGAGCTGAAGCTCACCGTGCTTCATGATCTCCTCGGCGACGGTGAGGGCATCTGTGGTCCCGAAGGATTTCTGAAGTTTCTCAGTCGACGCGCGCGTCCCTTTACTGGCGTCTGCGTAGATCTCATCGATCACGAGCATTTGAGAGATTGGCGTCAGTTTGCCCATTTTGTAGTCGAGGGCCGGCTCGGGTTTAACGAGGATCTCGAACTTCTCGCCGCTCTTTGCTATCCTTGCCGTCGTGTACTTGTCGCTCATTTGGTGCCAGCCTTTTTGGCTGACTCGAGTTTCTTGAGGTGTTTCTCGACGTCGGCCGGGGGAAGTTTGGTGAACTTCTTCGTTGTAACTGGGATCAGGGCGATCCTGATCTTCTGCGCGTCGATCTTGTCCTCGAGGACTTTGCTCATGCACTTCAGAGCTAGTAGGACGCTCTCGTCGAGAGTCAACGAGTCTTTGTACTCGGATTCAAGGATCTCGTTGGCAGCATCTCCTCCGGCCCCGATCGCCCAAGCCTTGTAGGCAAGATATGCGCCGCTCGGGTCGGTCCAGAAGATTCGACTACCCTTCCTGTCCATGCCTCCGAAGAGAATAGAGATTCCGAACGGCCTCACGCCAGCGTGCTGAGTGTAGAGCTGCTTGATCTCGCCGATTCGTCGCGTGAGAATCTCGACATCAATCGGTTCGTCGTAAAGTAGCCGATTGCTCTGTGCGTAGATTCTCGCTTGGTCAACGAGAATGTGAGCGTCGCAGCTAAGACCGGCCACAGCTGCACCAACGTGCTCGTCGATCTGAAAGATCTTCCACATGAACGATGGATCCTGAAGCTTGGAGGTAGCTCGCTCCTCCGCCGCCAAGACGACCGCTTCGGGAGAAGCGATTCCGAGCACGGTTGCGCCCCTCTTCACAGTCTCAGAAGCATACTCAACCTGGAAAAGCCGACCGTCCGGAGAGAAGACGGTAATCGCCCGGTCGTACGCTCCAGGGACAGAAAACATTGACAACCATTCTCACCCTTCTAGGCTAGCGCATTACTTCCTCTTAGCAACCATCGGTTTCCCGTTGCAGCACATGCGCGGGGAGGACGCTAGGTCGCTTTCTCCCCATAGTCCCCTGACCCACTATCTAAATCCAACGTTTTGGGCAACAGTTCCCCGCGCAGAATGAAGGAAGAGAAACC